>CAJTXH010000060.1 GCA_910580005.1 uncultured Lachnospiraceae bacterium
AGTATATATTTTTTACTTGCTGTTACATAAATAATATTCCTGTATCTTCCGTCTGCAAACAAAGGACGGCTGGAAGGCCGGTAGATAAAATAATTATCTACCTCATATCGGGTTTATAGGAAATATTTCCCTATAATCCAGAACAGCAGTTCCATTATATAATGAAACTGCTGTTCTGCCAATATCTGTATCTGGAATTTTCCAGAATAGTATTTAATCAGTTGTATAAGGCATAATTGCTACGTGGCGTGCACGTTTAACAGCAACTGTTAAAGCCCTCTGGTGCTTTGCACAGTTTCCTGTAATCCTTCTAGGAAGGATTTTGCCTCTTTCTGATACATATCTCTTTAATTTATTAACATCTTTATAATCAACTATATCATGCTCTTTATCCGCACAGAAAGCACATACTTTCTTTCTTCTGCGGGCAGGTCTTCTTCTTGCGCCTTCTTTATCGCCTTTATTATAAGCCATGTCTAAACCTCCTTTAATTATTTAATGGTAATTAACACTTAAATGGCAGTTCTTCCTCAATAGCATCAGGAATATTCATAAAACCATCACCTGCCGCCTGTGCTGGTTCAGGCTTTGCAGGAACTGCTGCCTGCTGGTATCCGCCAGATGGCATTGCTGCTGCCTGTGCCGCTTTGCTTTCAACAAACTCCTGTTCCTCAACTACAACATCTGTTGTATAAACCTTCTGTCCATCCCTGTTAGTGTAACTACCTGTCTGTATACGGCCTGTTACTCCAATTTTTATACCCTGGTGAAGATAATTTTCAGCAAACTCCGCTCCCTTTCCAAACACAACACAATTAATAAAATCTGCGGTCTGGTCATCACCCTGGCGTTTAAACCTGCGGTCTACTGCAAGTGTATATCTTGCTACCGCTGTCTGTGTTTCTCCTGAAGAATACCTTATATCAGGGTCACGTGTCAGACGTCCTACTAAAATAACCTTATTCATAAGGAAACACCTTACCTTTCTTATGCTTCCTGTCTGACGCATAAATATCTGAGAACATTATCCATAATGCGTACAACCTGCTCAATCTTGCCTGGCACTTCAGGTTCTGCATCAAACTGGATAAAGTAGTAAAAGCCTTCTTTCATATGCCTGATTTCATAAGCAAGTTTTTTCTTGCCCCATTCCTCAACATTTGTAATGCTGCCGCCGGCCTTTGTCACATAATCCTTTGCCTTTTCGACAGTTGCTGCTCTTACTTCATCTTCAATCTTAGCATCGACAACTAACGCTAACTCATATTTATTCATAGCTGCCTGTACCTCCTTCTGGTCTCTGGCTCTTCCCATGACTCTGGCTCTGTGTGATAACCAGAACCAGTGTGTTTTTTAACACAACATGTCCCAACAGGGAAAAACAAGGAAATTTAACGTATCACAATCAAATACTCTAGCATATATTAACATTTTATGCAAGCTTTTTTTGAAATTGAATCATTTTCGCATAACAGTTCAGCCTTCAGTAAAATTCGAGAATTTTTGACAAGCTTTTCGTCAAAAATATGAGTTTTGCAGTACCATTTTGCACATTTTAATTCTAAAACGTGTACATAACCAGTGCTGAAAACACTGATTTGTTACTATGAAGCCGTAAGGCTGAATAGTAACATTTTCGCTGTAAGGTTTTTATCAGAAAATCCCTGTCTATCCGCCCATTTATCCGTTCCACACCGGTTCTTTTTTTGTACAGACGTTTCCATTTAGGGCTGCTTCTGGCAACTGGCGTGAAAATTCTTCTGTCTTACATGCATTTGATACGAAAAATCCTTCTGTTGTGTTTCTGCGGCTTAAATCCGTATCTGGGACTATCAGTTACCTTGTCTTATCCTTTATAAATTAACTTTGTCTTTTTTCCATTGTCCCCTACATACCACACTGTACCTTTATAATTATAAACAAGCTGTGTATCCCTGTACTGGTGTGTTTCTTCACCATCTTTCCAGCAGTTCCTTATATCAATAATGGATGATATGTCTCTTTCTTCTAGACAGCGGATAATTTTCGTGTTGTCATATCTCTTGTCTCCCAGAAAATATTTGCAGCCACTTACCTGCTCTTTATGCCCTTCTTCCATCTGCTCCAGTAGTTTCATTGTCTCTGTCTTTTCGCTGTTAGATGCCCTGGTCACAGAGAATGCTACGGAAAGTTCATAGACTGCATCATGTTCTCCACGGGCTCTGCTTTTCCTGTTTTTACTGGTCCGGGTTCCATGGCTCTGTATTGCTTCCCATACACCATAAGAATTTCGCCAAATCCTTCAAGATGCCCATACATATATGTTACCATCGACAGGAACATCCTGTTTAGTTAATCCTGGCATTCCATCAGGTTCTTCAGAAATTTGGAATAGGAACCTGATGATGGGGCGGCATATATTTTAAAGCTTCCGTCTTTCTGTTTCACGGATTTGGGTTCAAAACCGCAAAGCGTCCTTAACTGTTTGTTTCTGCGCAGTTCCCGGAGAAGACTTTCCACGGTCTCATGTCCAAACAAAAAACTGGCAATAAAAGAATTCCACATCGCCCTGCACGGCCAGTCGTTTCTTCCGTTTTTGCGGATTTGATACAGTTTATGAACCAACTCCGAATCATCTATTGCAACAAGCACCCTCTGCAATCTGTCTAAACCTCATAAAAAATCAAAATCATTCTACTAAATTAAAAAAGATTTGCAAGAGGTTCTTGAAAAATGGCAGGATAACCACTGTTAAGGCAAGCCACATATTATGAGGATTGATAATACAATTACCGCTACCACTTCTTACCTCTAATATTATCCATTAACCTCATGCAATTATATAATCGGTACAATTTACTGATTTTTTGTTATAGAATAAAACATATATATCTTTGCATGAAATCCCTTTTGTTTTGCATGTTTTTCTGGTATGCGTTTTATCTCTTTAAACCCGGATTGCAAATAACATTGTATGGCTGTCGTATTGATATCGGTAACATCAAGAATAAATTCCTGATAGCCACTTAATTCCATGCTTTCTTTTAGAAGAAGCATAGCTATTCCTTTTCTTCTATATTCCTTCCGAACAGTGACAAATTCTATATAACCTGTACCTGTGGGATAGTCAAGTTGCCCCTCAAATTCCTCTTTTAAAACAATACTGGCAATCAGCCCTTTTAGAAATCCAAGATACTTTCGCATAGACGGCTTGTCTACCCTTGCAGCCCTGCCATAAGAATCAGATATTGCCATTGTTGCCATAATTTTACCATCTGTTTCTGCTACATAAAACTTATCTATTTTTAATCCTGTTGCAATAGCTGAAGCAATTTTTCTATTATCCTTAGATAATACTGAAAAATCTTTTTCAAATCCGTCAGCAATACATAAGGCAATAGCGTAACGGTCCTGCTCTGTTGCTTTCCGTATATGTTTATCCATAAGTTCTCTCCGTTAATTTTAATTTTTTTAACCCTGCAGCTCCTTATTTGCTTATCCCCACAAACAGAATTTATCTATGAACCGAATACAGAAAATGAAGCATATCCCCATTGTAATATTGCGTGATAAATTCATCTTCTTTACTCATACCAATACTTTCAGCTACTTTGATGGAAGCAAAATTATCTGCTTTGATGATTGAATACACCTTATCTCTATTCAACTGTCCAAAGGCATATTTCTTACAGCCATCGGCGGCTTCCCTTACATATCCAAAGTGCCAAAACTTTTCTTTTAATAAATAACCAATTTCAAGCACTTCTGTATTTTTATATGGCTGTATTGTAAGCCCTGCTTGCCCAATCATTTCGTCTGTGTCTTTTAGTCTAACTGCCCACAAACCAAACCCATTTTTCTTATATCGTTCAATTTGCCGGTTAAGCCACACTTGGACGTCATTATCTGAAAAATCATGTTTATACGCATACATTACATCTGGATTTTGTAAAATCTCGGCTAAATCTTCAAAATCGCTTTGCGTTATTTCTCTCAAATATAAAGGCTCAGTTCCTAAAAACTCCTCTGAGAAATTTCTTATCTTAATTACTTAGCATAAATTCACCTCTGCGCTAAACCTAACACTATTGAACGAACGATTGTGTAGTTTAGTACATTATAAGCACTTTTCAAAAGAAAATCAACGGTATCAAACCACACAATCTCATGTTTTCAATTGTGTGGTTTAGTATAGAGATTTATCCATCCCGAAGTACCGCAAAGTCCGGTGAAATAAGGCTTTCTGCCACCTTTTGCATATCTGTCCGCATCCCTCTTTCCAATTCTCTCATAGCTAACAAAGCTATGTACAAACAATCCGAAGGTACTGGGCTTGTCCGCATATTCCTCAATATGGCACATTTCTGAGCACAATGTAGGTACAGAAGAACTTGCACACCTTGAAATGGTTGCAACTATTGTACGCCAGCTTACTAAAGACCTTACTCCAGAGGAAATAAAGGCATCTGGCTTTGACAAATATTATGTTGACCATACCCTTGCAATCTGGCCAACAGCAGCAGCAGGCATTCCATTTAATGCATGTGAATTCCAGTGCAAAGGTGATACTATTACCGATTTATATGAGGATATGGCTGCTGAACAGAAAGCAAGAAGCACTTATGATAATATCCTGAGATTAATTAAAGACCCTGAAATTGCAGACCCTATCCGCTTCTTAAGGGAACGTGAAGTTGTACACTTTCAGCGTTTTGGTGAAACATTACGCCGTGTCCAGGATGACCTTAACAGCAAAAACTTCTATGCTTTTAATCCACAAATTGATAAGAAATCCTGCTAATATAATAAGTTTTAATTAGAATTTTCAGGTTATAATGGCACACAGGCAGTAAAAGCCTGTGTGTTTTTTACTTCTAACATTAATTTACCACATATTAATTATAAAATTATATAGATAAAAAAACACTACATACAATGAAATACAAAATTTACAAGGAATAAGGGCAATGCCATGAAAATACATACAAATCCACATAGCCCATTCATTAAAAATACAATGGGCAAAGATACAGAAGAAAAACATACTAATAAAAAAAATGCCAGTGCAAAAGCTAAAAAAAGAATACAATTAATAATAAAACTTCTAGTTATATTATTTACAATATTTCTTAATATACTGTCATGGAACAGCAGTACATTTTCTGACTGGTATATTGAAAATATCCTGCCTGTATGGGTTAATACATACAGCCGCTTTACAAGTATTTTTCCTGTATCTGTTGGCGAGAAACTTATAATACTTGGAATTATGCTTCTTGTGGCAGGTATACTTATATTCCTGGCTGGGCTTCTTAAACATGAAAATTTAAAGCTGCTACGGCGCAGATACTGGAATATGATAAGCTGGATTTTTGTATTTGTACTGTTAATACAGACTTTAAACTGTTTTATACTTTATCATGCTTCAACTTTTGCATCAAAATATATTGATACAGAAAAGAAACAGGAATATGGTTTTGAAGAACTTTATAATTTACGTGAACATGTTGTTGCAAAGATTAATTACCTTTCAACACAGTTTGAACGTGATAACAATGGTGAAATTATTTTTAATGGGGATTTATATTCTGAATGTATAAAAAGTATGCAACAGCTTGGCAAAAAGTACGATGTCCTGTCTGGTTACTACCCACAGCCTAAAAAGATATATTTCTCAAACATTATGAGCCAGCAGTATTTATCAGGAATATTTTTTCCATTTACTCTGGAAGCTAATTATAATACTGATATGTACATAACAAATATGCCATATACAATATGCCATGAGCTTGCACACCTTAAAGGATATATTTATGAAGATGAAGCTAACTTTATAGCATTTATGGCATGTATTGAATCTGATAATTTATTTTTCCAGTACAGTGGCTACTTAAATGTTTTAAATTATATTTCAAATGATTTTAAAATAAATACCAGTGAAGAAGAGTGGAATTCCCGTACACTTATTACAGAAGAAGCTGCATCTGATAATATATTTTTAACACCTGGGGCATGGGACAAGGTTAATAAAACTTCCCCATTCCAGACAGAAACTGTCGAAACGGTTTCTAATAAATTGCTGGACGGAAACCTTAAATTAAATGGTATTAAAGATGGCATTAAAAGCTATAACCGGGTAGTACAGCTTCTTATATATTACTATTCATAATTTCTTATATATAAATTTTTATACATAACCTTGTGAAGCGTTTTTACTTCATAGTATATACTTTCCTATAAAATAAAAAGCTGCTGCCATTAATATACATTCTGGCAGCAGCTTTTTAACAGTCCAGGTAAAAATTATTTATCTTTATCATCACCCCTGCCAAGAAAGTGCATTTCATCCGCTTTCATTTCACCATACTGTTTTGATACAACCTGCAGCTGTTGCAATTTACGGCATTCAGCACAGACAGTACCAAAATCTATTTTCTTGCCACACATCTGGCAGTAAACACCTGATATTGTCCTTCCATCTGATGTTTTATAAACTATTTTGCCTTCTCTTATCCATGACCTCACTTTAGTAACAGGAATATTAAAATGATTTGCAACATCCATTTCCCTGACATCCTTTGAACGGATGTAATCCCTGACTGCTGAAAAAAGATTTAATTCTATACATTTTGGACACAATTCTTCATGATAGTCTTTATTAAGGTAGCGGCCACACTGCTTGCATTCCTTTTTTTCTGTTTGCAAATCTTCATTGTCTAGCTTAAATTTCATCAGTTATCCCCTCCATCTCAAATATTTTTTAAAGGATTTCCTGGATTTATTCCTGAATATAAACTGGCAGATTTTAAGAATATCCTAATTGCCTAAAAATTCTTTGCCTCCCATATAAGGCCTTAATACTTCTGGTATACGCACACTTCCATCTTCCATAAGATTATTTTCTAAGAAAGCAATAAGCATACGTGGTGGTGCAACCACCGTATTATTTAATGTATGCGCAAAATACTTACTGCCATCTTCTTTTCTTACACGTATCTGCAAGCGTCTTGCCTGTGCATCACCAAGGTTTGAACAGCTCCCTATCTCAAAATATTTTTTCTGTCTTGGAGACCATGCCTCAACGTCTATTGATTTAACTTTAAGGTCTGCCAGGTCGCCTGAACAACATTCCAGGGTACGCACTGGAATATCAATGGAACGGAATAAAGCAACAGTATTTTTCCAAAGTTTTTCAAACCATCCAGTACTTTCTTCTGGCCTGCATACCACAATCATTTCCTGTTTTTCAAACTGGTGGATACGGTAAACACCTCTTTCCTCAATGCCATGTGCCCCTTTTTCTTTACGGAAACATGGGGAATAGCTTGTTAATGTCTTTGGAAGTTCCTTTTCTTCTATAATAGTATCAATAAACTTTCCTATCATGGAATGTTCACTTGTACCAATAAGATACAGGTCTTCGCCTTCAATCTTATACATCATTGAATCCATTTCAGCGAAACTCATAACGCCTGTTACAACATTGCTCCTTATCATAAATGGCGGAATACAGTAAGTAAAGCCCTTATCAATCATAAAATCCCTGGCATAGGATATTATAGCTGAATGAAGCCTTGCAATATCACCCATAAGATAATAAAAACCATTTCCTGCAACCTTGCCTGCTGCATCTATATCTATGCCATTAAATTTTTCCATTATCTCTGTGTGGTATGGAATTTCAAAATCTGGAACTACTGGGTCACCAAATTTTTCAATCTCAACATTTTCACTGTCATCTTTACCAATAGGAACACTTGGGTCAATAATATTAGGAATAACAAGCATTATTTCCCTTACTTTTTCCTGTAATTCCTTTTCCTTATCAGAAAGTTCTTCAAGACGGGCAGCATTTTTATTTACCTCTTCTTTTTTAAGTTCTGCCTCTTCCTTTTTGCCTTGTGCCATAAGAGCTCCTATCTCCTTAGAAATCTTTTTCCTTGAAGCCCTTAAATTATCTGCTTCCTGCTGTGTTTTACGTGCTTCAGCATCAAGTGCAATTACTTCATCTACTAATGTAAGTTTTTCATTCTGGAACTTATTTTTAATATTTTGCTTAACTATATCTGGATTTTCTCTTAAAAACTTAATATCTAACATCTGGTCTCTCCTTTTTGCATCTTAAAAAATATTCCTCAATTATAGATTAACTATACCAGACAGGATTTTATCTATATGTCTGGCCTCCTGCCTGGTATATTTTACACATATTAATGTTATAATACAAGCACTCTTGTTATATATTATTGATAAAGCGTTACATCCGGGACTTGTGTGGTTTCTGCTACAGATGGCTCTGGTGTACCGCCAGGTTCTGGTTCTTGTGTCCCTTCAGGGACTGGTGTTTCTGTTATGCCTGGAACGGGTTCATCTGTTGCACCTGGAACGGGTGTTTCTTCCACATCTGGCTTCTGTGATTCTGGCTTTGGCTTTTTGCCATATTTATCTATTTTAACAGCTTTAGAAAACCTGCCATATGTTATATGGTATCCAACAGTTTTAAACGCCCTTGCTTTTACATAGTAAACTTTGTCTTTTTTTAATTTTGTAATTTTTACAGTACGTATCCTTGCTGCTGCTGTCTGCTTATATTTACCATGTTTTGAATTTGCAATAAATATCTGGTATCCAGTTGCATTTCTGGTTTTATTTATTTTAAGAGTTACAGATTTCTTTGTTCTTTTAGCCACTTTAAACGATGGCCTTCCTGGCACTGATGCTGCAATAACACCAGAAGGGGCTGTAGCAGTTACCAGCACAACTGCTGCCAGCACAAATGAAAAAATTTTCTTAAAATACTTTGGCATCCCTAATATCCTCCTTTACCTTAATCTGATAAAAAGCACTTTTCAAATACGTTGTGCCTGACTTTTCCATAATACATTTCTCCTTCAAAAACTTCACACCCTATTTCTTTTGCAAAATCTTCCTGTGTTTTAGACTGTATTCCGCCACATGAAACAGAAAGCCCCAGTTCCTTTGCCATATCTGTAATTTTGCGGAAAATTATTTTTTCTCTTCTGTTATTCATATTTTCATTAAATAAACCTCCATGGAACTTAATTCCAGTAACAGGAAGCCTTCTGATAGCATTTACTGCTGTATAATCTGAACCAAAACGGCTTATAACAACCTGGTATCCTTTTTTGCAAAGTGCCTGCACATTCATGTCAAATACAGTAGTCCCTTCTGCAAAATACCTTTCATTAATTTCAAAAATAATCTCATTTGGGTCGATGCCATTTCTTTTAACCACTATATCGTCAATTATGTCAACCGCATTCTGTATTGAAAGTTCACTTGCAGTAATTTCTATTGAAAGAGGCACTGTTTTATTGCCCTGTCTCTTCCATGCACCTATATTTGCACATACAGAGGATAATGTTACAAAAGCAAATTCATTAAGTTTGCCGCCACGTTCTACATATTTCAGAAGCCTGACTGACTCAATATATTGCCCGTCATCCATAACAACTCTTGGTATTGCCTTACACCCTATAACATTTTCTTTATTCTTATATATTCTAGGCATAAAGCAGACATCTATACTTCTTGTTCTCATTGAAACATAAATTTTATCTATAATCTCTTCTTCTTTTGACTTATCCTTTTTTAAATCCTCTGTATATATAGCGTAGTGGTTTCCCATAAGCCCCTTAATGCTTCTTCTTGCAATATCAGCTTTTTCAAGCATATCCTCAAGATCTTCATCATCAGGCTGTACAAGGTATATACCTGTAGTAGTCCCAAAACGGATACCACCGTTTTTCTTGTCAAACTCTTCCTTTGTACGCAGCATTGCCGACATAAGTTTCATAAGTTCTTTATGGTTTGCATACTGGAACATTACTACAAAATAATCACCATCAACACGTGAACATATTCCATCTTTTGCAATATTGTCAAGAAGCACTTTTGAAAATATTTTTAAAATCTGGTTACTAACAGAAAAACCATAGTGGTGGCTAAATTTTAAAAATTCATTTATATCAGCACATAATACTGCAAAATGGTCATTTTCTTCACGTTTCTTAAGGATTTTATCTGCTTTGCTTAAAAATGACGAATATGGCATAAGTCCAGTTATTTTGTCTTCTGCCTTTGCCCTTGATGCCTTTGCAAGTGCTAAAATCCTGCTTTCTGGTTTTTCTTTAACCAGCCTGGCATCTGTGCTTATATCGTCTACCACTCTTGTCATGCCATAAATTTTATCCGGCCTGCCATCGCTTCCACAAATAGAAATAGCACTTATTTCTGTATCCTGGAAAATCCCCTTGCTGTTCCTGATGCGGAAAATTCCCTGTGACTGCCCCTTGCTGCTTCTTCTTTCGTCAAAAAATTCTTTTATCCTCTTTGTATCATCTGGATGTACTATATTTGCTAAATGTTTTATTTCTTCACTTGAACCAAGTTTTCTTTCCTGTGAATATGTAATATCAAAATTTCCGCTTCTGTTAAATGTATTTGCTTTTATATCATAAGTCCACATCATTGCATTTAAAAAGTTTGAAATAACCTCTGCCCTTCTTAAATTATCCCCAACTTCAAATTCAATCTTTTTCTTATCAGTTATATCTGTAAGTACACAAAGATAAACTGGATGCCCATTGTCATCCTCAATTCTTCTTCCACTTACATATATCCATTTTATGCAATTATTTTTTGCATTAATACGGCACTCAAATCCTAAAAGCCCATTATTCTCTAATGCCATTTTTACATATTTTAACACATCTTCTTTATCTTCTTTATAAATTATTGTATTACAGTAACTTCCAAATTCCATGGAAAATTCTGCACGTGAATAACCAGTCAGTAAAAAATAACCATCGTTTGCATATATTAATTTATAATCAGACATCCTGGCTTTTATTACACCACCTGGTATACTATTTGCCATAACATCTATTTCCCGCTTTGCATTATATATATCGTCAATAGTTTTCTTACTTTTAGTTACATCAAGACAAGAACCATAATATACAAGCTGGTTATCTTTAATTACCGCCTTTGCAGATAATGAAATCCATGCAATAGAATGGTCTTTTTTTACAGCCCTGTATTCAAGCTTCAAAATACCTCCTGCTGCCGCCTGCCTGGCTATAAGGTTACGCAGCTTCTGCTTTTCTTCATTAAGGACTGCCGCCATTGCAGATTTTCCATACTTTTCCATATATTCTTCTTTAGTATACTGTAGTATAGAATAAAATTTATCATTTGCATAGATTAATTCCATTTCAGAACTAGATTTTGTAATAAACATAGCACATTCAGAAGAATTAATTAATGTCATAAATTCTTCTTGTGAAATATTTAATAATTCTTTTTTTTCACCTGTTACATCCTTCTCCATATTTTTCATAACCACCACTCCTTTCTGGATAAAATTAGTATTTTTTAACAAGGATTGTTGCGTTATGTCCTCCAAAGCCAAGAGAATTGCTAATAGCAACATCCACTGGCATATATACGCCCTGCCCCTTTGTATAATCAAGGTCACATTCAGGGTCATCATCAGTTAACCCTGCTGTATGATGTATATAGCCTTCATTTATAGATAAAATACACGTTATAAGTTCAACAGCCCCTCCTGCGCCAAATAAATGCCCAATCATTGATTTGGTCGAATTTATCCTAACTTTATATGCATAACTTCCAAATGCAAGTTTTATAGCCCTTGTTTCCAGTTTGTCATTCATAGGTGTACTTGTACCATGTGCATTAATATAATCCACATCTCCAGGTAAAAGCCCTGCATCCTTTATAGCAAGTTCCATTGCCATAGCCGCCCCTGAACCATCTTCAAGTGGTGCTGTAAGGTGGCTTGCATCACAAGTTGCACCATATCCGCCAATCTCTGCATATATATGTGCATTTCTGGCAATTGCATGTTCAAGCTCTTCAAGTATAAGGACACCTGCGCCCTCTCCTGTAACAAAGCCATCCCTTTTCCTGTCAAATGGTATCGAAGCCTGTAATGGGTTTTCTGAAACAGAAAGTGCTGTAAGCGCCTGGAAAGTTGCAACACCAAACCTGCTTACTGAACTGTCAACACCCCCGGCAAGTATAAAGTCTGCCTCGCCATGCTGTATGGTCCTGAAAGCCTCGCCTATTGAATTAGTACCTGTTGCGCAGGCTGTTACTATATCAAGGCATTTGCCTTTACATCCAAATGTTATTGCAACATTGGCCGCCGCCATATTGCCCAGTACCATAGGTGCAGACAAGGGATGTATGCGCCCTGGGCCTTTAGCAAGAAGCTTGTCATATTCCCTTTCAATTCCCATAAGGCTTCCTGTCCCCGAACCAATAAACACCCCTGCCCTGTATGGGTCTTCCTTATCCATTTTAATTCCTGAATTATTTACAGCCTGCACTGCAGCCGCTACAGCAAACTGGCTGAACCTGTCCATTCTCTTTGCATCTTTGGCAGGCATATACTCCTTAGGCTCAAAATCCATAACTTCTGCTGAAAGTTTTGCTTTATAATCTGTTGTATCAAAATTCCTTATTGGTCCGATGCCAACCTTGCCTGCATGGATGTTTTTCCAGTATTCTTCTATACTGTTACCTATAGGTGTTATAAGCCCCATCCCAGTAACTACTACACGTTTCATAATTCCCCTCATTTCTACGCCGCTTTCATAATCCAGGTTTGTGGCAGGCAGCGCACAGACACAAACCTTCCACTTCGCCTCCATGCCACCTCTGGCAATTTAAATAGTATGGCAAACATATCCATTTTATTGTGCATTGCCTAAAAACCCTTTACTGCTGTTTTTAAATTTTACTTTCTCCTCTGGAAGAAATTCTGCAAGTTTTTCCTCAATCTGTCCAAGGCTGAATGGCTTAAAAAGGCAACTATCCATCCCTGCTTTCCTGTATTCCTCCATAACACCATCTATGGCATTAGCAGTAAGTGCTATTACTGGTACTTTTTTGAAATATTCTCCCTCCATTGACCTGATATTAATAGCAGTTTCAATGCCATCCATCCCAGGCATAATATGGTCCATAAAAATTATGTCATATTTCCTTCCCTTTTCCAATGCCCTTAAAAGACCCTGCCCGCTTGTGAACGTTTCTGCAAATATATTCCATTCTTTGAGCTGCGTAACTGCCACCTTAAGGTTGACCCTGTTATCATCAACAACAGCTATATGTGCATTACTTACAACAATATTGTTTTTGCTCCATTTTTTATAATAAAGCGGTCTATTGTTAAACAGTGCATCGTATACCTTAAATATATCAAAAGGCTTTTTTATGTAATTATAAACTATATCCCCTTTTTTAATAACGGCAAAATACTCTAGCAATGCTACAATATTTACATCAGCAGGCAGTTTTATATCTGATGCCTGCATCTGCTCATAATTATATAAGAAAATTCTCTTTTCCTGGCTGTACCCATCAAATATGGAATAATTTATCCCATCTGCACTTTCTATAAATTCATTCTTAACTCCCATTTCATCAAGTATATATGATAAATTCTGCCTGTCATTATAATCTTCTTCATAAACCAGCACTATATAACCATCAAGTGCCTGCTGCTTGTTATCAGGGTACTTTACAATTTCCTGTTCTATAGTAACTGTAAAAGTACTTCCACTGCCATATTCACTAGTAACAGTTATATCACCACCCATATACCTTGCGATTCCCCTTGAAAGCGCAAGCCCGAGCCCTGTTCCTTTTATATTGCAGTTACGCTTTGTATCAACCTGGCTGAACTGGTTAAAAAGTTTAGGCAAATCCTCTTCTCTGATACCAATTCCAGTGTCTGTTACTTGAAATATAAGCTTAACCTTGCCGCCAGAAAGCTGTTCCCATCCAGTATATAACTGGATTTTCCCATGTTCTGTAAATTTTGCAGCATTGCCAAGTATATTAATTAAAACCTGGTGGATTTTTGTTTTATCACCATTCAGGTATATAGGAATACCTGGCTTTATATCTATTTCAAATTTTATATTTTTGGTATATACCCTTGATGCTATAATATTTTCAACACCTCTTAACATTTCATCTAAACGGTAATGGACATTACATAACTCAAATTTCCCCGCGTCAACTTTTGAAAAATCCAATATATTATTAATAATTCCAAGTAAATTCCTGGCAGCTACTTGTATAGTCTGCACATATTCCATCTCATGTGGTGGAATATTGCTTCTCTCAAGCATATCAGCCATGCCGCATATTGCATTCATTGGGGTTCTTATTTCATGGGACATATTGGCAAGAAATGTACTTTTGGCACGGTTTGCCTCTTCTGCTGCCCACCTTGCTTCTATTTCTTTTTCATTTACTTCGCATATCATCTGTGGTGTCTGCAATATAAATTGCATTAAAAGACAGCTCAGTGCCATGGAAGAACTAGAAAGAACCAGGTCTGTATGTATTGCCTGTATAAAAACCGCACAGGCAGGAATTAAAATAAATACTACTGATACTATTTTATATCTTTTTCCAATATTTTCCCCCTCACTTAATACAGAACAAAGCCCTAAAACCAGATAAAGTGCTGATATTATTACTAAAACCCACATAAACGGGCCTCTGTTATAACCATCTTTATTATATGTAAATATCCATCCTGTCAAAAACGTTGTATATACCAGGACTTGCATAACTATACCAGGTACAAGCCATATAACAGTTTTTTTGCTGATAAAGTCCATTTTCTTGCATACAATAGTTATATAAACAAAATAACAGCACGGAATTGCACATTGTAGAGAAAAATATAAAATTCCGCCTGCATAATCCAGCAATATATTATCACTGAACTTTTTCATAAGTACCATTCCAAATAATATATCTGCTACACAACATCCAAATGATAATATAAGTAAAAGCAGATATACTTTTCTTATAAATTTCAAACTATGTACTATATAGCAGTTGTATATTACAAGCAGAAATAAAACTAAAGCTGAAGCTATACAAAAGTCATAATTACAATCCATGTAATGTTCCCCCGGTTACTACCCATGCCACACTCCCTGTGGCATTTAAAGCTACATAAAATGCCTGCCTGGTTCTATATAAATAACTTAGCAGTTAATAATACTTATATTGTAACACAACCAGCTACTGCTATCAATATTATAATTTATTTGAGCCACGTCCATTTCATAAAATTTCCAGTTATTCTGTACTGGTAAACGGACGCAGGGTTTTACATGCCAGGCTAAATTATTCTACTCCAGGGCACGTTCCCACTACGTCAGTAATGACGCATAAGATCTGAAAGAACCAGATTTAAATGCCGGTGGAATCAGTTTTCTGCTGTAATAAGCATATCCATAACTATCCCCACTATATTTAATATATAAAAATGCCATAGCATTTATGGCGTTTAATACCATTTATATACTATGGCACATTTTTAAATATCTGTTACTAAATCTGTAATAATTGAAACCAGTCCAGATAATCATTTTGAAGGAATCATTCTTGCAATTCTTCCTGCAAACTCATTAAAGTTTTGTGTCTGGAGTATAACCCTGCCTGGTCCTGTAAGCTTTGTAAGAAAAAGTCCCTCACCACCAAGAAAAATATTCTTAAGGCCTTTTACAGTTTCTATCTCATATGTAACATTTTTATCAAAACCTACTACATTACCAGTATCAACTTTAATAACCTCACCTGGCGCAAGGTCTTTTATAACCTTATCACCATCTATTTCAAGAAACACCATGCCATTTCCTGTAATATCCTGGAGAATAAAACCTTCACCGCCAAAAAATCCAGCTGAAAACTTCTTAGTAAATGTAATATTAAGATTAACACCTGGTTCTGCACAGAGAAATGCACCTTTTTGGCAGATAAGCCCACCTGTTTCACCTATATTTACTGGAAAGATTTCTCCTGCTACAGTTGATGCAAATGCAATAGATGCCCCTGGCCTTGTTGCCGTGTAATTTGCCATAAATAATGATTCACCTGCAAACATCCTTCCTACGCCTTTGAAGAAACCACCATTAGTATTTGTATTCATTTCAATACCATCAGACATCCATGCCATCCCTCCTGACTGGGTGTACATTGACTCTCCTGCTGCATCAAAAACAACCTCCACCGCTGGCATAGTACTTCCAACAATTCTGTATTTCATTTTTCCTCCCTTTCTATGCATAAACGCATACATGTTTAATAACTTTTATATAACTAAAACATATGTTGCAGTCGTAATTATAACATAAATCCATGCTTATTGAAAGAAATTTTTATTAACTTCCACGTCCGTTTCATAAAATTTCCAGCCGTCCTTTGTTTGCAGACGGACGCAGGG
>CAJTXH010000061.1 GCA_910580005.1 uncultured Lachnospiraceae bacterium
GTGCTGAAAGCACTGATTTGTTACTATGAAGCCGTAAGGCTGAATAGTAACAATATGTATTTATTTCTGTCAAAATTATGTGTTATATTCAAATATCTTTTGCATTGGCAAGTTTATTTGCAAAATCACTCATAGCTTCTGATATTTTTATCTGCTGTGGACAGACTGCTTCACAACTGCGGCATCCAATACATGCTGATGGATGCTTTTCTTCTGGCACTGCCATTAATGCCATTGGTGCTATAAAACCTCCGCCAGTAAAGTTATGTTCATTATAAAGCTTTATAAGCCCAGGTATATCTAAACCCTTTGGACAGTGGCTTGTACAGTAATGGCATGCTGTACAAGGAAGGCGTCTGCTTAATATGCCATCTGCAATTCCAAGCAGTGTGTCCATTTCCTTTTTAGAAAGCGGTTTTTCAGTGCCAAAAGTCTTTATATTATCCTGCACCTGTTTAAAGTCTGACATTCCAGAAAGTATCATTGTAACACCTTCTATGCTTTGCAGGAAACGGAATGCCCATGCTGGTATCTCCTCTTCAGGACGCATATCTGCAAGCTTTTCTGCTGCATCTTCTGGAAGTTTGGCAAGTTTGCCGCCACGTAATGGCTCCATAACCCATATTGGTATTTTGCGCTGGTTTAAAAGTTCTACTTTGGCTTTGGCATTCTGGAATGACCAGTCAATATAATTAAGCTGTATCTGGCAGAATTCCATTTTATCACCATATGCCTTAAGAAAACGCTCCAGTATTTCATAGCTTCCATGTATAGAAAAACCAAGATGGCGTATGCGTCCGTTTTCCTTCTGTTTTGTAAGATACTTATAAATTCCATATTTTTCATCGAGGTATTTATCAATGTTCATTTCACATACATTATGGAATAAATAAAAGTCGAAATAATCTACCCTGCACTTTTTTAACTGTTTTTCAAATATTTCTTCAACCTTATCCATATTTGAAAGGTCGTATCCTGGAAATTTTGAAGCGAGGTAAAAGCTGCCACGTGGGTAAGATTCCAGCACTTTGCCCATTACGATTTCTGAATTTCCGCTATGGTAGCCCCATGCTGTATCAAAATAGTTAATGCCATTCTTCATCGCATAAGAAACCATCTCCGCTGTTTTTGCCTCATCAATATTTGAATCATCACCATCAAAAACAGGAAGGCGCATTGTACCCATGCCAAGTGCTGGAAGTGTAATATCCTGGAATTTTTTTGTTACCATTATTTTTTCCCTTCTTTTTTATTTCTTAGTAACAGGAATGCAGAAAACTTTCCTGTCTAATAGCAGTAATAAACTTATTATATACTTTTCCTGGCAGATACACAACACTAAAACCTTGGTTTTCCAGGACAAACTATATGAATAAATAACATGGGATAATGTTTAGCCTGGATACTGGAAACCCACTGTCTGCTGGCAAAGCCCGGAATTATAGCCGGAAGTTATGTTGTATGGCAGGTTAAAGTATCAAAAAATAGAAATTTGTGGTATACTTTATTTACGGGACATGAGGAAGTAAAAAATGTAAAATAATAATGATACTTATAAATGGAAGTTAAGGGATATAAAAATATGGACAATATAAAACCACAATCAATTGTCAATGGTTTAAAAGACATTCTGCTATACAAGCATGGCGGGGATATTTACCATAATGATGTAAGTTATGATTTTTCAGTAAATACTAATCCTTTGGGACTGCCGCCTATTGTAAAGAAAGAGCTTGTGGAAAGCATAGATATGTTTTGCAGATATCCGGATATACAATGCAGTGAATTATGTGAGGCAGTTTCTATGCAAGAAAATATTCCAAGTGAAAACCTGATGTTTGCCAATGGGGCTTCTGAAATTTTTAAGCTTGCTGTTGATGCAATAAAGCCACATAAAGCACTAGTTACAGCCCCGTCATTTTCAGGATACAGCCATGTATTAAAAGGTGCAGGTGCTGGAATAGAATATTATTACCTGGAAGAAGGAAAAAACTTTGTATTAGATATAGATATATTAGGAAAAATACCTGCTGGCTGTGACATGGTTTTTCTTTGCAGCCCATGTAACCCTACAGGAAGAATTATTAGCAAAGAAGTGTTTCTTAAAGTGTTGTCTTACTGTGAAAATAAGAATATTTATCTTGTTGCAGATGAATGTTTTTTAGGATTTCTGGATGATTATGAAAAACTAAGCATGAAAAGTGAACTTAGCAGCGGTTATCTTATAATAGTTAATGCATTTACAAAATTATATGCAATGGCTGGTTTAAGGCTTGGCTGGTGTGCCTGCGGCAATAAAAAGCTGCTTGCAAAAATGCGGCAGATGCAGCCAGAATGGAGTGTGTCGGTGCCTGCACAGCTTGCGGGTATTTATGCACTTAAAGACAAGGATTATATTGTAAGGACAAGAAGGTTAATACGGCAGGAGAAACCTAAAATGGCAGAGTTGCTTGAAAATAAGGGGATTAAAGTGTTTCCGTCAGATGCAAATTTCCTGCTGGTTAAAAGTAAGATTAACTTATATAAAAAATTTCTTGCAAAACATGTGTTAATACGCCAATGCAATAATTTTACGGGACTGTCAGATGGATTTTACCGGATTGCCATACGTTCCGCTGAAGAGAACAGAATGTTCAATAAAATTTTAATGGAGATAGTGTAAAAAATGTTACTATTCACAGCTATGATGTTCATAGTAACTAGCAGTGCTTTTAGCACTGGTTATGTACACATTTTGCACAAAAAACGTGCAAAATGGCACTGTAAAACTCGTATTTTTGACGAAAAAAACGTGTCAAAAATCCTCGAATTTAATTGACTGTGAATAGTAACTAAAAAGTACTTCTAACCTGAATAATAATTAAATCCAATTGACAATCTATAGAATAAGTTTTATATTTATTATTGTAAATATTTAGAAATACACACAGAAAGCAGAGGTCATTTTATGAAAGCATTTTCACCTGTTAAAGAGGGCAAAGTACGTGAAGTATATGATAACGGTGACAGCCTGGTTATTGTTGCGACAGACAGGATTTCAGCATTTGATATAATACTTAAAAATGAAGTTACAGACAAAGGCGCTATACTTACACAGATGTCAAAGTTCTGGTTTGGTTTTACTAGTGATATTGTACCTAACCATATGATTTCTACAGATGCAAAAGATATGCCAGAATTTTTTGGAAGTGAAAAATTTAATGGAAACAGTATGCTTTGCAAGAAGCTGGAAATGCTTCCTATAGAATGTATAGTCCGTGGATATATTACTGGCAGCGGCTGGGAGAGTTATAAGGAAAGTGGTACTGTCTGCGGAATAAAACTTCCAGAAGGGCTTAAAGAGTCAGACAAGCTTCCAGAGCCAGTGTATACTCCTACAACAAAAGCAGATTTAGGTGACCATGACGAACATATAACATTTGAAGAAAGTATACAAATTCTTGAGAAAGAATTTCCTGGGAAGGGTGAAGAATATGCAAAGAAGATTATGGAGTGTACAATAGCACTTTATAAAAAATGTGCAGAGTATGCGCTTTCTAAAGGGATTATAATTGCAGATACAAAGTTTGAATTTGGGCTGGATGAAAATGGTAATGTAGTTCTTGGCGATGAGATGCTTACGCCTGATAGTTCAAGGTTCTGGCCTTTAGACGGATATACACCTGGACAGGGACAGCCTTCATTTGACAAGCAGTATGTAAGGGACTGGCTTAAGGCAAATCCTGACAGCGGATATAAGCTTCCAGATGATGTAGTTGAAAAAACAACTGGCAAATACAAAGAAGCTTTCTTAATGCTTACAGGCAAGGAATTTACACGTTAGTATAAATAAATTTTGTATTTTATAAGGTATATACACCCAGCCTCCAATGTGGTAAGTTTATATTGAAAAGCTTATGCCAAAGGTTCTTGCAGAAGGTGCACGCCATACTGCATTTACATATGGCCTCACAGCAGGGTAGATGTGTGACTGGGCTGCAATAATGGGAATTGAAGTGGTAGTGATTAATAAAGATACAACAATATCCGGCTTTAGGCATGACATCATGCTTGGGAATATTGTTTACAGATAATAAAATATATAATGTGTATATACGCAGAATGGAGGGTAAGATGAAAGACGCTATTATTAATGGCAGGACAGCACTTGGTATTGAATTTGGTTCAACAAGAATTAAGGCGGTTCTTGTTGATGACCAGAACAATCTTATAGGGATTGGTGGACATTCATGGGAAAACAAATATGAAAATGGTGTATGGACATACAGCCTTGACGATATCTGGGGAGGTTTACAGGACTGTTATTCACAGCTTGCAAAGGATGTCAAAGAAAAACATGGTGTTACTATTGAAAAGGTTGGTGCAATAGGTTTTAGTGCAATGATGCATGGTTATATGGCATTTGACAAAGAGAACAAGCTTCTTGTGCCTTTCCGTACATGGAGAAATACTATAACAGAAGAAGCAGCAGACAAGCTTACAGAACTGTTTGGTTTTAATATTCCACAGCGCTGGAGTATTGCGCATCTTTACCAGGCAATTTTAAATAATGAAGAACATGTAAAAGACATTGCATATTTTACAACACTTGCAGGTTATATCCACTGGCAGCTTACAGGTGAGAAGGTGCTTGGTGTAGGTGAAGCATCAGGTATGTTTCCTATAGACTCATCAACAAGGCAGTTTAATACAGATATGGTTGCCAAATTTAACAATGCCATTGCAGACAAGGGCTTTTCATGGAAGCTTGAAGATATTATACCAGGCGTTCTGGCAGCAGGGGACAAGGCAGGCATACTTACAGATGAAGGTGCAAAGCTTCTTGATGTTTCTGGAAATCTTAAAGGAGGTATTCCGCTTTGCCCTCCAGAGGGTGATGCAGGCACGGGAATGGTTGCTACAAACAGTGTTTCAGTACGTACAGGTAATGTGTCAGCAGGAACTTCTGTATTTGCAATGATAGTTCTTGAAAAACCATTGAAAAATGTACACCGTGAAATAGACCTTGTAACTACGCCTGTAGGTGATGCAGTTGCAATGGTACATTGTAATAACTGTTCTTCTGATATTAATGCATGGATAAACCTATTTAAAGAATTTGCAGATGTCTGTGGATTTGAAATTAAGACAGGGGATATTTATGAAAAACTTTACAAGAAGTCAGAGGAAGGCGATAAAGACGGCGGCGGGCTTCTTGCATATAACTACTTTTCAGGTGAGCATGTAACAGGGTTTGAAGAGGGAAGACCTCTGTTTGCAAGGGAAGTAAACAGCAATTTCAACCTTGCTAACTTTATGAAAGTTACACTTTATACTGCATTTGGTGCATTAAAGACAGGGCTTGACATATTGCTTAAAGAAGAAGATGTAAAGATTGATTCAATATTCGGGCATGGTGGTTTATTTACAACAAAAGGGGTATGCCAGAAGATTTTAGCTGCTGCAATGAATGCACCTGTATCTGTAATGGATACAGCAAGTGAAGGCGGTGCATGGGGAATGGCTATACTTGCATCTTATATGAATAATAAAAAAGATGGGGAGTCACTGGGTGATTACCTTAAATCAAATGTATTTGCAGGTACTACAGGTTCAGTTGAACAGCCAGACCCAGCAGATGTAAAGGGATTTGATGACTTTATTAAGAAATACAGCAAAGGGCTTGCAATAGAGCGTGCTGCGGTTGAAAACCTTTAAAATTTATAAAAAATTAACAGGACAATTATAAAGGATGTGTGCGGTTATATATGTACACATCCTTTTAGCTTTGTATTATTCATGTCTTGGAATTGACAGATATGGGCAGCAGCAACTTGTGTAACAGTTTGAAATTTTGCATGGATAGATTATAGAAAATAGTGTAAAATAGTACAGTATTATAATTTATTATAGAAAGCAAATATTCCAGCTTTCCAGGAAAGAGGTTTAATATGGGGAAGATTAAATTAATAGTCATGGATATGGATGGTACTCTTCTTAATTCAGAAAAGGTTGTAAGCAGTTATACAAAGGATTTGTTAAAAAGGCTTAGTAAAGAAGGATATAAGCTGGGAATTGCTTCAGGAAGGCCAATTACTGGATTAAAGCGGACAGTAAAAACATTAGGCATTGATAGTTTTATTAATTTTATGACGGGCTCTAATGGTGCAGAATTATTTGATGTTGATAACAACCAGGAAAATTGTTTCTACCAGCTTTCGCCAGAAATAATAGATGAAATAATTAATTTATATGCACCTTTTGAATTAAATCCATATGTATACCAGGGAGAGAACTGCTATGCATACAGGAATGACAGCACAATAGAAAGGGCAGCCAGGAATAACCAGCTTGGCATTGTGCTTTGTAACCTTAAAGAAGAAATTAAGAAGTCCCAGAGTAAACTTGTACTTAGCACACCACCAGAGAAAATGAAACAAGTGGAAGCTTTTTATGAGGAGCATAAATCAGACAGATACAGGGCTTTTAAATCACAGGCAGATATGTTTGAGTTTGTACACCCTGGATTATCAAAAGTTTATGGAATAAAATATTACTGCAGCCAGCATGGTTATAATATAAGTGAGGCAGCTGCATTTGGCGATACTACTAATGATATAGAGATGCTAAAGGAATGTGGGACGGGTGTCTGCATGTGTAATGGAACAGAGGATGCCAGGAGGGCAGCGGATATTATCACAAAATATAGTAATGATGAGGACGGGCTTGCAAAAGAGCTGGAAAGTATTTTAATGTTCTAAAATAATTACAGGGGGTGTGCCTATGGTATGGCTTAAGGCAGATACAGGGCTTGAAAATACATATAAAAAGCTGGTTTATGCATCAAAAGCAGATGTAGAATGGAATGGATTTATACTGGCAGAAAATAATACAGTAATACTTCCAGGCAGAGTTAATTCGCTTATTTTTGATTTTGACTTAAAAAAGGTATATCCAAATATAATTGATATTCCAGAAATGCCAGAGGATATATCTGAAATAGATGGAAAACAGTTATTAAAGAATATATTTAATATGACCTTATATATTTTTGGCAAATGGGGAGCACTTCAGGGAATAAGGGTTGAACACACATATGAAAAAATAGACATGCTGCTTAAACAGATTTTAAAGGAAGCCAGGGCAGAAGCTTATTATTCCAGGAATGGAATAAAGTTTTCATGTGATGGCAAGAGTGTAGTTTTTGAAGATATTGTTGTAGCTGCAATTAATAAAATAAAAGAGGATGAAAGGGCAGAAGAGGAAGGGCTGGAAAACGGGGAGGAAGAAGAATATCCACAAGGTTTATGGCATGATATGAAGTGGAAAACTACAAGTGCAAGTTTTGGCAGGCAGGATTTGGATGGCAGTGAAAAGGGATTAGACAGGCTTGGCAGCAATTTTTATGTTATACCTTATAAATGCCCACAGTGTAACAGTCATCTCCATATGTCAGTTTACCCTGATGGCAAGGAATTTGTAATAGATACAGAAGAAGGAAAGGTTTATGCAGCAAGGATATATATGTGCCCAGGGTGCAGCCTTTTTTATACGCCCAGGCCTGGAAAGCTTTTATCAGAAGGGGATGAGTATATCCTTGATTTTGATAATGATGCAAAGGCAGCAGATGATTATAAGAAACTTATAGGCAGGAATGGCGGTAAAAACAGCAACAGCAATACAAATATGTATGAACATGAGTATGCAGGCAAGGTACATAATGGCAGTAAAAGCCTGGCAAAAATATGCCGTAATATCAGGCGGCTTTCAATTGCAGACCTTGAAAGGCTGCTTGAAGAAATGGATGAAGGGTTTTACCGTGGAAGTGAAGTAAAAAGGTTTCTTGAATATATAAAACAGGAACTTGAATTTAGGAAGAATGAACAGCTTGACCCATATACAGCTTTCCGGAAAGGTTTAAAATCAGGCAAAATCGGGGAAGAGGGGGTTGCTGGTGGCACAGAAAGGCACAGGGTGGATTACAGCAGTATTGAAGATGAAGAAGAGTTTAGCCATAATGTGCAGGATAGTGAAGAAACAGAAGGGAAAAATACAGAAAAAGAAAATACAGAAGACGAAAATGTGAATGAAGAAATGATAGAAGAAAATACAGAAGACAGCTTTATGGAAGATATAATTAAAAAATATATGGGCGGAGGGGAAATACCACAGAAAAGTATACAAGAAGAAAAGGAATTACAAGAAAGCAGAAATATACAAGAAACCAGAACAGGAAATGTGGCAAAAAATGATACAAATAAAAGTACAAAAAGGGATGGTAAGGCAAAGTCCCTGTTTAGCAAAAAAGACAAACAGGGGAAAGAAAAGTATATAGCAGAAAACGGTGAAGATACAGCCAGCATTGCAGGCAGCAATACAGACCCTTATGTAAACCAGGATGAAGAGGACACAGGTACAGGGGTTATAGAAGAAGGAAAATCTGTTCAGAATAAAGAAAATGTATCTGCCAGGGAAAATATTAATAACAATGGAACAATTTTAAACAGGGAGGATGCAGTAAAAAAAATATCAGCAGCCAGAGGCAAAAAGTACACAGAGATTGCAAGGCTTTTTAATGAAGTTAAAAACAGCAGTTTAGGCAATGCAGACAAAGAGGAATTTACAAGTGAACTGGAAGATATGCTTGAACAGGCCGGCAAAAAGGAACTGGATTACCTTATATCACACCTTCCGCAAAGTGATACTAAAGAGAGATATAAAAGAACCAGGGAACGTATTAAATCATATAAAGATATAGATACTGGCAAATATGAAGAAATAATTAACAGATATATAGAGAATGCAGAGCGTGAAGAACTTTCCTCAATGGTAAAAAGGGCGGCAGCAGGCGGAAGGAAAAGCCTTTTAAAAGTGCTTGATGATATAAAAAACCAGGAATTTGACCTGGGTGTGCTTAAAGAATACAGTGATGAAATATACAGGCAGGTAAAAGATGCCGACATGGAAACAGTAAGAAGAATTGTTCCAAATATATCCGCATTGGATGTACAGGACGGACTGCGTGCTATAAAAGAAATAGAGGCGGCGGATATTCTTCCAGAGCTTAAAAAAGAGATGTCTTCACTTATAGATAAAAAGCTTACACGTATGAAAACCGAGGAAAGCGGGCAGCTTGTAGAAAAAATCCAGAGGAACCTGGAAGACAGGGTAGAAGACCTTTCAAGAATACATTATTATGATGCCATAAAAATGGCAAGCGGGGATAATAAGGATGAAGAATCGCTCCTTATAAGAAAAGCAATAAGCAAGTATGCAATTTTACTTGGGAAATATGAATATCCTGTTATAATATATGATTCATCACATTTCAGAAATGGGAAAGAAGGATTTATAATTTCACCAGACCATATTTTTTATAAAGGTGTAATAAAATCTGGAACATTGGACATTATGGATATTGATAACATTTCACTAGAAAATGGAAAGACAGGCAAAGCAGTTTTTGTAAATAACATGACAAAGCGCAAAGTAAAACTTCCATGTGTTTTTAAGGGTAAAGACCAGGAAAATTTTGCAGAAGTGCTAAATGAATTTGTAGAATATTTAAAAGCAAAACCTAAATCAAGAAGCGTTGAATATATGGCACAGGAAAAACATGCAGCAATATGTTGTTACAGGTGCGGGCATGTGTTTAAGTCAGGGAATATATGTCCTAAATGTGGAAGCCGCAATTAAAGTTTTATGATGCAGCTTTATTTACTATTGACAAGTGTGCATAATATGTTACAATGTAGAAATAAAAACTACATTGTGCATTTATCAAAAATATGTATTGCCTGCAGCCCGGCAATTTAAAGGAAAGGCATGGTTATCTATATGGAATATCAGGTTATAAGCGACGGTTCATGTGATT
This sequence comes from uncultured Lachnospiraceae bacterium, assembly GCA_910580005.1. Lineage (GTDB taxonomy): Bacteria > Bacillota > Clostridia > Lachnospirales > Lachnospiraceae > Butyribacter. Next base: position 9,854 of record CAJTXH010000061.1, read on the forward strand.
TAGAGGCAGATTTAAAAGAAAAATACAATATAGAAGTAGTCCCGTTTTTTGTTTCGTTTGATGATGAGAAGTATTATAAAGAGATTGAGGAAATAGCAATCAGGGATGTGTATGAGAAAATGGCTGCCTGCCCAAAACAGTATCCCAAGACTTCCCTGCCTTCTGTACAAAATTATGTGGATGCATTCCTGCCACATGTCCAGGCTGGAAGAGGGATTATCTGTATCTGCCTTACAACGTCTTTAAGCGGTTCTTATAATTCTGCTGTAAATGCCAGGGCAATAATATGTGAAGACTATCCAGATGCAAAGATTGAGGTTATTAATTCATATGGTGCTACTGTATATCAGCGGTTATACGCAATTGAAGCTGCCAGAATGAGGCAGCAGGGTTACAGTCTTGAAGAAAATGTAAAAGTCCTTATAGGGCAGATGCGTGACAATGCACGTATATTTTTTACAGTTGGAAACCTTGATTATCTCCAGCATGGAGGGCGTATTGGTAAAGTTGCAGGAATTGCAGGAAGTGTTTTAAACCTTAAACCACTTATAACATTAGAGGGTGGCTCAATAGATGCATCAGGTGTTGCAAGAAGCCGTAAAAAATCCATGCTTAAAACAATAGAGCTGCTTAAATCATTTTTTAAAGAAAACGGGGAAAATCCTAAAGACTATGCTTTTGCTGTTGGGTTTGGTTATGACAGGGATGAAGGTGTCCAGTATAAGGGCATGGTTGATGAAGCATTAAAAGAAATGGGTGTAGAAAATGGTGCAGATTTTGTACAGATAGGTGCAACGATATGTGTCCATACAGGACCATATGCAATAGGAATAGGGCTTGTAAAGCGTTTTGAATATTGTTAGCAGATATTGACAACTAGAAAATGGTAATATATAATCAAAACAATGGCGATGACGGAGAGGAGTAACATAAATTATCGTTACAAGAGAGTGAAGGATGGTGAAATCTTCATAAAGTGAATTTATGTGAAAAACACTCCAAGGCATATGTTTATGCCTGTACAGCCGCAATCTGAAAGATATAAGTATATATTTAGTAGGTGAGCCGTAAGCTGCACGAAAGACAGCAGGGCCTGTGTATGCATGGCCGCAGAGAGACTGTTTAACAGTAAACCGGGTGGTACCGCGGATATTTCCGTCCTGGGCTTTAAGCCCAGGGCGTTTTTATTTTGGATATTTTTAATTTTGAAGAATGGAGGAAAAAATATGAATATATCAAATATTTACAGGGATGTTACATTAGACGGTGTAAGTGAAGAGGATGTTGGAAAGAATATGAAGCTGGCTGGATGGGTGGAAAATATACGTGACCACGGCGGTGTGTCTTTTATTGACTTAAGGGATATGTATGGCGTGATGCAGGTTGTAATGCGTGATACGTCACTGCTTGAAGGGATAAGCAAAGAGGACTGTATAAGCATTGAAGGTGTTATAGAGCACAGGGACGAGGAAACATATAACCCTAAAATACCAACAGGCACTATAGAGCTTGAAGCACACAAAGTTGAAATACTTGGAAGGGTTTACAAGCAGCTTCCTTTTGAAATTATGACATCTAAAGAAACAAGGGAAGATGTACGCCTGAAATACCGTTACCTTGATTTGCGCAATGCCAAGGTGCGTGACAATATGCTTTTCCGTTCAAATGTTATAAGCTTTTTAAGACGGAAAATGACAGAAATGGGATTTCTTGAAATACAGACCCCAATTCTCTGCGCTTCATCGCCAGAAGGCGCAAGGGATTATATAGTGCCTTCACGTAAATTCAAAGGGAAATTTTATGCATTGCCACAAGCGCCACAGCAGTATAAACAGCTTCTTATGGTATCAGGCTTTGATAAATATTTCCAGATAGCGCCATGTTTCAGGGATGAAGATGCCCGTGCTGACCGTTCACCAGGGGAATTTTACCAGCTTGATTTTGAAATGGCATTTGCAACACAGGAAGATGTATTTAAAGCAGGTGAAGAAGTATTATCATCAACATTTGAAAAATTTGCACCAGAAGGCTTTGAGGTAACAAAAGCCCCTTATCCTGTAATAAGCTACAGGCAGGCAATGCTTGAATTTGGAACAGACAAGCCTGACCTGCGTAATCCTCTGCGCATTGTGGATGTGACAGACTTTTTCCAGAGGTGCACGTTTAAGCCATTCCATGGCAAAACTGTGCGTGCTGTCAAAGTCCATGCAGATATGTCCAAAGGTTTCCATGAAAAACTGCTTAAATTTGCACAGTCAATAGGAATGGGCGGCCTTGGATATCTTGAAGTGAAAGAGGATATGACATATAAAGGTCCTATTGACAAGTTTATTCCTGATGATATGAAAGGGGAAATTGCAAGCATAGCATCACTTGAAACAGGAGATACTATTTTCTTTATAGCAGACAGGGAGGAACAGGCGGCATTATATGCAGGCCAGATAAGGACAGAGCTTGGAGAACGTCTTGGATTAATTGAAAAGAATGCATACCGTTTCTGTTATATTAATGATTTTCCTATGTATGAATATGATGTGGAACAGAAGAAGTATATATTTACCCATAACCCGTTTTCAATGCCACAGGGAGGCCTTGAAGCGTTAAGTGAAAAAGAGCCTTCAGAAATACTTGCATACCAGTATGATATTGTATGCAATGGTGTTGAGCTTTCATCAGGTGCAGTACGTAACCATAACCTTGATATAATGGTTAAGGCATTTGAAATTGCAGGGTATACAGAAGAGGACTTAAAAGAGAAATTTGGTGCATTATATAATGCATTCCAGTACGGTGCTCCCCCACATGCAGGAATGGCTCCAGGTGTTGACAGGATGGTTATGCTTCTGCTCAATGAAGAAAATATACGTGAAGTTATACCATTCCCAATGAATGGCAATGCACAAGACCTTATGTGTGGTGCACCAAATGAAGTTACAGAGCAGCAGCTCAGGGAAGTACACATTAAAGTAAGGCAGTAATTTAACCCTGTTAAGCCATTTCCTCCACTATGCAGGGAACAGCCAGGTGCCAATACAATATAATTTGTGTTTTGTAAAGTATTCATAAAGCCTGGCAGGACATCATATGTTTAAAAAAGGCTGTTATATATTTGAGCTGCCAAAGGCGTAGTGGAGGTTTTTTATGCTTAATAAACTTTGGGGATTTATGATACTTATAGGATTAAGTTATGGCATTATTACAGGAGAAGTGGAAGCATTAAGCAATGCAGCTATTGACAGTGCAGGAGAGGCAGTTTCACTTGCAATAACAATGCTTGGGATAATGGCTTTGTGGACAGGGCTTATTGAAGTTGCAAGGTGTTCTGGGCTTCTGGATATACTTACACATAAACTTGCACCTGTTTTAAAGTTTTTATTTCCACGTGTTCCAAAAGGACATAAAGTTAATGAATATATAGCTGCTAATATTATAGCAAATATATTAGGGCTTGGATGGGCGGCTACACCTATGGGCCTAAAAGCAATGAAAGAGTTTGCTGTACTAGAAAGGGAACGTACAGGTAATGAAAAAGTGGCCAAAGCATCAGACGAAATGTGTACATTTTTAGTTATAAATATTTCTTCTCTGCAGCTTATACCAGTAAATATAATTGCGTACAGAAGCCAGTATGGTTCAGCCAACCCTGCCGCTGTAGTCCTGCCTGGGCTTCTGGCAACAATAGTTAGTACAGTTGTTGCAGTAGTTTTCTGCAGGATAATGTGCAGAAAAGGTGAAAATAAAAATACTTCAGGAAATCGTAAGAAGATTGCAAAAAAAATGTAAAGTATATTTGTATATTTAGTATTATAATAATATCCATATTATAGGACATCATTTTTCATTTCTATTTGTGCCACAAAGGGCATGGAAGATTAGTATAAAAGCATAAAGGAGGTATTGTAAATATGGATATTAAAAAGAAGGCTAGAAGGGCATTTATAATGTCTGCTATAACTGTCATGTCATTTGTACCAGCAGTTTTATTTACGGCATGTAACAAAGGGGATGATAAAAATACAGGCAAAGATGAAAAGCCAGAGTATGTGTATGAAGCTGATTTCAAAGAACTTGGCAATCTGAAGATGAATTCCCTGAGCCGTTCATGTTTCAATAACGGAAAAGTATATATGATAGGTACAGAGGATGGCTATGGAAAAGACGGCCAGGTTAATTCCTCAAAGAACTATCTTTTACAGTGTACCGATGAAGGCAGTGGCATTAATAAGGTGGAAATAAGTGGGCTTAAAGATGATGAGCAGGTCTGTACACTCTTTTTAGATGATGCAGACAGCCTGTGTATAATTACTTATAAACGGAATTATAATAAAAAGACAGACCAGTTTAAATCACAATATTATATGGTAAAGCTTGATGAAACAGGCAAAACATCAGGGCGTATTGAAATTAAGCCAGACAAAAAGGACATAGATAATTTCTATCTAAGTGATAATATCATTTTTTCAGATGGCAGGTTAGCTGTGTATTTTGACAAAAAAATTTATACATTTAAAAAAGACGGTTCTTCAGACCAGATATTTGAATTTAATGATTACATAGAAAACATGTTTACTGCTAACGGCGGCAAGACCTATACTTTGTCATATATGGAAGGGGCAGGCGGCTTATGCATATCAGAAATTAATTTGAAAACAGGGAAAACTGGTGAACCTGCTGGAATTGGAAACAGTGCAATACACAACATTTATAAGGTAAAAGAAGCTGTAAATGGCAATGTATATTTAAGCAACAATGACAGCCTGTATGAATTTGACTTTAAAAAGGGCAAGGCAGAGCTTGTTTTTAACTGGATTAATGTTGATATTGACGGCTACAATATATCTGATTTTATCCAGATGGAAGATGGAAGCTTTTTTGTTTTGGATATGATAGTTGATTATTCAAGTATAGCTAGTGGCGATACATCATCAGAAATTGAGATTGCTACAGTTAATAAAAAGAAATATTCAGATACAAAACAAAAGGAAAAGCTTACACTTGCCTCAACTTATCTTAGTATGGATGTAAAAAGGGAAATTCTTAAATTTAATAAAACAGATAAAAATTACCGTATAGAAGTAGTGGATTACAGTTCATATGAAGACTCAGACAAGCAGATGAATCTTGACATAGCAGCAGGAAAAATACCAGATATTATAGATGTGTGCTATATGCCAAAAGAGCGTTATATTAAGAAAGGGTTTCTTGCAGATTTATATCCTCTTATGGAAAAGGACGGCAAAATTAAAAAAGAGGATTTTATAGACACAGTACGCACAACCCTTGAGCATGATGGAAAGTTATATTATTTGCCGGTTTTATTAAGAATACATGCTTTTGCTGGCTCTAAAAAAATATTTGGAAACATAGAAGGCTGGTCATATGAAGATATGGAAAAAATATATAATGATATGCCTGAAGGCAGTTCATTTATGCATAATATGACAAGTGAATGGTTTGTGGAGAATATGCTTAGTGCCCAGATGGATAACTTTATTAATTATGATACAAAAGAGGTAAACCTTGATTCGGAAGAATTTATAAACATGATTGAGTTTTCAAAAAATTTCAAGGACAATGAATTTGATGCATCATCGGATGATAGTTATATAATGTCATCAGGCGCTGGCGGTGGTAATATAACAATATCAAGTGATGATGAATCATATGGGCTTATAAAAAAAGGCAAAGTTTTACTAAAGTCAATGGAAATGCTTGATTTTTCAGATATCCAGATTAATGAAAAACTTTATAAAGACCAGGGCGGATATAATATAATCAGTTATCCTTCGCCAGATAAAAATAATAAAATAGCCATATCTTCATCAGGAAATAGTTTTGCTATTTCTGAAAAGTGTGAAAATAAAGAAGGCGCATGGAACTTTTTAAGCAGGCTGTATACATATGAATTCCAGAAAGGAGGAGTTGAACTTAGCGGATTTCCTATAAGGCAGGATGCTATGGATAAAAAAATAGAATATGCTATGGCAGACAAACCATATACAGATGATGACGGCACAAAAGTTGTACCTGTAACTAATTATTCATATAATTATGGAGATTTTAAAATCACTTTAAAACCGTATACCAGGGAGCAAATGGATATGTTCAGGTCTATACTTGACAGGATAGGGACAGAAATTGATTTTGGCACAAACTATGATGAGATACCTGGAATAATTAATGAAGAAATAAAGGCTGTTTATTCAGGTGATAAAACTGCTAAAGAGGCAGCAGAGATAATACAGAGCAGAGTATCAGTATATATAAATGAAAATGCGTAACATTAATAACGTCCAGCGGGCTAAAGCCTGCCAGGGCGTTTGTTGTTTTGCAGTTACTATTCACAGTCAATTAAATTCGAGGATTTTTGACACGTTTTTTTCGTCA
>CAJTXH010000062.1 GCA_910580005.1 uncultured Lachnospiraceae bacterium
ATTTAATGAATTACATACCAATTTTCGACAATACACAGTTAAATCTACAGTCTCTTATAGTTGTAAAAATATTATATAGCGGCAATGCCGCCTGGCAGGGATATAGCAGTTTTAATATGTTTTCTGCTATTAAATTCCTGCCAGCATAATACCTGCAGGTTCTATTATACGCCATCAACTATTTTCATAAGCAACAGGCGGTCGCCTTTATGTATCTGGCTGGTGGTTAAACCATTTAATTCCATAATACTTTCAGGTGTAGTGTTGTATTCTTTGGCAATATCCCACAGGGTATCACTTTCATTAGCAATGAAACCTGCAAGCCCTGGCATATCATTGAATTTTTCTAAATCAAGAGGGTTTTCAGTTATTCCTGTTATAGCATCCTGGTTTTTGCTGGTGAATACCAGGGCACATATTGAAATAGTAATTTTTGCTTCTACTTCCTCTTTATCAATCATTATTAAGTTTATCTGGTTAATATCTGACTGTAATTCATAGGAGTCATCATCAGAAATACCTTTAATTTCTACCAGATGGCTGAATGGGATAACACCTTTTGCCATGCTTAAAGGCCTGTCATCATTATCAGTTATATAAAGTATATCAAGCGTTACAGCCCCTTCTATCTGTATTCCGTCCTCAGTTATTTCCTGTTCATCAATCTGTATTGTGCCACTGCTGCTGCATATTTGCAATATATTATCGTTGTTGTTTATATTAATATGGTCAGAAATCCTGACACTGCTCTGGTTTTTCATTAGTAGTTTTTCGTAATTAATATTTTCTTTGGTAAGCTGTAAACTGCATGATGTAGAGTAGGCATCATCAAGTATTTCCAGTTCATCATCTTCATAAAATTTCATCTGGAGTTTTAATATAAGTTCAATGTCAAGAATCCTGTTTTCGCCGTCTTCATCTGGTTTAGCTGAAGCTTCCCTGGATGAAACAGTAATTTCTATATCAGGTATCATATTTTCATTGCACCCATTACAGTTTACAACACCATCAAACGGAATTTCAGTTTCCAGGTATTCAATGCGGCGTTCTTCTATTTCAGGGGTATAAAGTGCAAAAAGCAGCATATCCCCAATAATACGTATTCCATCTTCCACAATCCTTGTCTGTACATTTTGTGGAGTTATTTCATAATATAAAAGGGTATCGATAGCCGGTTTTCCTTTAGGAAGCACAGCTTCATCACTTATCCTGAATATATCATTTTTCTGTAAAGCAAGCTGTGTATATGAAATTGTGTTAAATTTTTTATTAAGCCCTTCAGGTGGTATAGCTTCTTCCATTCCTGCCCTTGCTGCATCTTCTGATATAATATCTGTACCTATAGTAATGTTTTTTTGCTCATTTTGGCAGCAGTCAAGGCTTAAAATTGCACGTATGCTAACCTTCCTTGAATTAATAAGGCTTGCCTGGCAGTCTTCCAGTTCAAAATGGCAGAATACATCATCAGTGGCAGTTACATTATCCATATTAATGGACTCGTTAAAAGGAATTTGCCCGTTTATATTATGTATAGGCCGTATATCATCATTGCTGGAATATAAAAGTGAAAATAAAAGGCTGCCACGTACAGTTACTTTTCCTTCAGATGGGCTTATATCGCTAACCTGTATTTTTCCCTGGGTTTTGACAAGTTTTTCAATATCAGGTTTAGTATCAGGGACATTCATATCATCTTCAAGTGTAGCCTGTATATTGCTTCTGCATTTTAGTTCATTTGTTTGTATTGTATGTGTTACAAGTTCCATTAAAAACCTCCGTTTCTATAATTGTGTATTAATAAGCTGGATAATAAACCTCTAGAGTAATAAAGCCAGATATTATAAACGTAAAAAAATACGAAAATAATAGATTTTACAGCATATTAATGATATAATAAATATATGCACCTATGCTGGATTTATGCAATATTCTAATAAGTGGAGGAAAATTCATGGATGTGATGGGGAAAAACAATGGAAATGTACAACACAGAAAACAGAAACCCAGGTTGTCCCTGGCTGGAAAGATATTAATAATGTCTATAATTCCAACCCTGGTTATGGGGATTGTTCTTACTGTTGTTGGCATCAGGGGTATAAGGGAAGGGATGCAGGAGGAAGTTTTTGCTTCACTGGAGGCTATAGCAGTAAGTGTTGATGCTGCCTATACAGCTATTGATGCAGGTGATTACTCATTATCTGGTAGCAATATGATGAAAGGCTCACTAGATGTTACAGGAAATGAAAAACTTATTGATAGTTTTACAGAGGGCAATGATAAAGAGGTTACATTATTTTATGGAGATGTAAGATATGCAACAACGCTTGCCGATGATGAAACAGGGGAAAGGATTCTTGGGACAACTGCTGACCCAGATGTGTACAAAAGAGTCACAGGCAATAAGGAGATTGTACATCTGACGGATATCGTGGTAAACCATGTAAATTATTATGCATGTTATATGCCAATGTATAATTCTGATAAAAGTATAGCAGGCATGTATTTTGTTGGCCAGCCGGCAGACAGTGTTGAGTCATTTTTAGCTTCAAAAACCAGGTCAGTTATTATTGCATGGATTTTAATATTAATATTATCTGTCCTGCTGATACTTTTACTTACAATAAGAATAAAAAAGGGAATTATTGCAGCAGAAAATGCTGTTTCCAGAATTGCTGGGGGAGTCCTTAATGAGCCTGTTGATAAAGGAGGGCTTAAAAGAAGTGATGAACTTGGTGATATGATGAGAAGCGTAAACAGGATGCAGCAGGAACTTATAAATGTAGTATCAAATATTAAAAATTCTATCGGCATTTTAAAGAATGAAGGTAATGAACTTAATAATATGGCATCGCAGACAAGCACAACAGCTAATGAACTGGAACTGGCTGTAGATGGCATTGCAAAAAGCGTTGTTTCACAAGCGGATGATGTGGAAAATGCGTCAGGGAAAATTGATACTATTGGTGAAATGATTGGTGGCATAGTTGGCTCAGTCCATAACCTTGACAGCATTTCAGGAGAAATGAAGAGTAATGGTGATGATGCAATGGTTATTGTTAACAAGCTAGCTGAATCTAATAATGCAACAATGGATGCAATTGGGAAAATTGGAAGAATGGTAAATGCCACCAATGAGTCAGCGGCAAGGATTAGTGATGCAATACAGCTTATTACTTCTATCGCAGAAGAAACTAATCTCTTATCCCTTAATGCATCAATTGAAGCAGCAAGGGCTGGCGAGCAGGGAAGGGGATTTGCGGTTGTTGCATCACAGATACAAAAACTTGCAGAGCAGTCAAACGAGTCCGCAGGAAGCATTGCAGAAACTATTAATGAGCTTCTTGAAGATTCTAAAAATACTGTGGCTGTTATGGAAGAAGTATGTGACATTGTTAATAAACAGCAGGAAAAGTTTGAACAGACAAGGAAACAGTTTGCCAATGTACATACAGGCATAGACAAGTCACGTAAAGAAGCGGCAGACATAAGGGTTAAAATAGATGCATGTGACCAGGAGAAAACGGGAATAGTACAGATTATTTCCAACTTGTCATCAGTTTCAGAGGAAAATGCTTCTGCTGCTGAGGAGACGGCAAGTTCTGTACAGGAACTTAATTCTACAATTAGTACACTTGCTGCTTCAGCAGGCAGTTTGCAGAGTTTATCAGAAGAGCTCCAGAGGAGTGTAGATATATTTAAATTATAGGAGGGAAAAATATGGAAGGCACACCGCCAGATGAAATAGTATTTACAAATAATATATCAGTAGATGATTATAATGCTTTAAGGAAGGCGGTTAGCTGGATAAAGGTAACAGAGAAAAGGGCATCCATAGCAATTAATAACTCGTTTTACCTGTGTGTTGCCCTTTGTGGAGGTAAACCTGCTGGCATGGCAAGGATAGTTAGTGATGGCGGGTATACATACTTTATTACTGATGTAATTGTACACCCCGATTACCAGGGATACCATATTGGCACAGAACTTATAAGCAGGGTGCTTGATTATATAAGGAAAGATGTACTTGATGGTGAAACTGTAATGATAAGCCTTATGGCAGCATATGGCAGGGAAAGCTTTTATGAGCGTTTTGGCTTCCATACAAGACCATATGGAAACCATGGGCCGGGAATGTCTATGTGGGTATCAAGGGATATAACAGGAAGTGTAATAACATTATAAATAAAAATGTCTGGTTTTATATAAATTTATTAAGGTCTTTGTTATATTTATATCCAATAGATAAAAGCTGGCGTGTAACCTGCGTTTCCTCTATACATAATGATTTGCACAGTTCACCAAGGGATGGGTAGAAATCCCTTAATTGTGTATTTATATAACTTAAAAGTATTACAGGGTCTTTTGGCAGTTCCATATTAACCTCATTTCTATGCTGGTTATAATATTCCAGCAGCGCACTAAAGAAACATTGCCTGGTGTGCTGCTGGGTTTTACATATTATTTACGTTTGCGGCTGGCGGCTTCATTTAACAGTCCTGTGATTTTTTCAATAGAATTATTCAGCCTGCTTTGTTTCATAGCTTTAATATATGTTTCTTTATTTGCATATGCTTTAAGTATTGCATCATATAAATTTCCGCTTGTTACATCTTTTTCCTGTATAACTATACTGTAACCCTGTTTTTCAAATGATGCAGCATTAAGTATCTGGTCGCCACGGCTGGCCTCAGCGGAAAGTGGGATAAGTATATTTGGTTTCCTGAGTGCAAGTATTTCACATATTGCATTGGCGCCAGCCCTTGAAAGCATTATGTCAGCAGCCGCCATAAGGCTGCTTAATTCTTCATTAATATATTCAAATTGTGCATAGCCTTTTGTATTTTCAAGTGAATTGTCAAGCTTTCCTTTGCCACACAGGTGTATTACCTGGAACTTGTTTAGAAGCTTTGGAAGAAGCTTGCGTACTGCATCATTTACCGCAACAGCACCAAGGCTTCCGCCTATTACAAGGATAACGGGTTTAGTATTATCAAACCCACAGAAGGCAAGCCCTTTGTCCCTGTCACCATGAAAAAGTTCTTCTCTTATTGGAGAGCCAGTCAGGACTGCTTTTTCTTGTGGAAGGTATTTTAATGTTTCAGGGAAATTAGTGCATACCCTTACAGCACAAGGGATACATATTTTATTTGCGAGTCCTGGGGTCATATCAGATTCATGTATAATGCATGGAATCCTTCTGGATTTGGCAGCAAGCACAACAGGGACTGCTACAAAACCACCCTTTGAAAATACAACATCAGGTTTAATCTTTCCCAGGATATGCCTTGCCTGGGCAAGACCTTTTACAACCTTGAATGGGTCGCTTAAGTTCTTTATATCTATATATCTGCGTAATTTGCCACTTGAAATGCCATAATATGGTATATTTAATTCTTCAATAAGTTTTTTCTCAATACCATCATAAGAACCGATATAATGTATCTCATAGCCTTCTTTTTTTAATGCTGGTATTAGCGCAATATTTGGGGTTACATGGCCAGCAGTGCCACCCCCGGTTAAAACAATTTTCTTCATGTTATGTAGCTCCTTTTTATATAGTGCCAAGAATACATAATTAATAATTGCGCTTATATTATAATACAAAATATTATATGCTGCAATGGTAAGTGTGTAAGAAATAATAGTAACAAACCAGTGCTGAAAGCACTGGTTATGTACACATTTTGCACAAAAAATATGCAAAATGGCACTGTAAAACTCATATTTTTGACGAAAAACTTGCCAAAAATCCTCGAATTTTACTGAAGACTGAACTGTTACAAGTAAACGCACAATTTTATAGAATTGCTGCCCGCCTGCGTTTGTATATTATTATGGATAAAATTATAAAATATATTATCCCTGATATTACAGGTAAAAGTAAAAGAACATCAAAAAATTTGCAGCTGTATTTATATACGCAATATGCCCTGTATATAAATGCCAGTATTTGTGCCGGCAGTATATGGATTATTATAAACCTTGCTAAAATTATAATTTTGGCAAGAAACAGCATATCCATATCTACAGGAATAAATTGATATTTTAAAAATATATTTTGCATAGTTCCATTTTCTTTTACAGCATATAAATAATTATACAAGAACCATATAGATATATATCCAATCCATAAGAAAATATAACTATAAAGTATGTCAAAGGTTCCATCAACATGTATGGCAACAGGTATTGTAATTGTGTAAATTATTGTAAGTATATAAAAAATATAATAAGTACCAAAGGTTTCCTTTTTACGGCGTTCTTTCATTTCAAATATTTCTTTGTAAACAAGTTGTTTTAGTGTAAGCATTAAATAATCTCCTTCCAGCTGCATTTCCCATTTTCTATTGTAATTAAATAATCTGCAATTTGTGCCAGGTTTTCTGTTACATTATCAGAAATAAGTATTGTAGTCATATATTCTGCAACAAATTCCTGAAGGATTTTAAAGAAATCTGTTTTAAATACAGGGTCTAAACCTGCAGCTGGCTCGTCCATTATAAGCAAAGCTGGTTTATATGCAGCAGAAAAGGCAAGCTGGAATTTTATCCTTTCACCTTTTGAAAGGTTTCCTATATTCTGGCTTAAGGGAATATCCAGTTTTTTTAGAAATTTACGATATATCTCTTTATCCCAGTTTTTATAAAAGGGTGAGAAATATTCTTCATTTTTAAGTGCATCTTCACTTTCATAAAAAATTCTTTTTTCTGAGATAACACCTGTAGCTGCAAGCACTTTCTGGCGTTCTTTTACTACATCATAACCATTAATTGTGATAGTCCCGTTCATTTTTGGAAAGCATCCAAGAACCATTTTAAGAAATGTACTTTTTCCTGCACCATTTGCACCAGTTATACCAATAATAAATCCTTCTGGGATTTCAACGTTTGCAGCAGATAATGTAAAGCCTTTAAAACTTACAGATGCTTCCTGTATTTTAATAAGTATATTTTCCATGTTTTTCCTCACTTCTACGCTGTTTTTTTGCTTTTCAATCTATAAGACGCTGTTTATGTATTATTACGAATATGCAACTTTAAGTTATTTTTCTTCATACAATATCTGCACTAACCCAATAATATCATCAAGCCCCATTCCTGCATTTTTGCTTTCTTTTATTAAATCAAGCAGCCGGTTTTCTATGTTCATTATCTGTTTTTCACGAAGGTGGCCGTTATTCTGGCAGCATACATAAAAACCTTTGCCCTTCCTGGCTTCAATTACACCTTCCTTTTCAAGCTCTTCATATGCACGTTTTGTGGTTATAACACTAACTTGCAGGTCTTTAGCCAGTACCCTGATAGAAGGTATACCTTCGCCTGGTTTTAATTGACCATTTATAACTGCATCACGTATCTGGTTTATAATCTGCTCATAAATAGGCATGTTTTTTGTTGTAGAGATTAATATTTTCATATATTACCTCATTTCCATGTTCTTTAAAAAAGTTTATAATTATTATTCTGTATCCTTAATTCATAATCGGAATAAAATTCAAGCATATTTTTAAAATGTTTTTTGTAACAATATAATGAAACAAGAACTGCAGAAATAACAATAACCACAGCGATTATATATGTAAATATATCAGGATTTGTTTCTGTAACAATAGAAGCAGTAATTGAAGAGTCTGCAAGCATAATTATATTTATAAGCAGTCCTGTAAATTTATAATTTTTCCTATTTAGCAGATTAAAATATTTAAAGTGCCCTGCTGCAAATAATAGGAAATATGTTACAGTTATCACAAATATAGATTTGCCAAGGTTATAAATACTTCTGTTAATAATTGATGTTATTAATTCAGGAGATACAACAATTGCTGATGTTATAATCCATATAGTAAAATGGTTATATAAAAATAGTTTCTTTTGCAGTGCTATTCTTTCACTTTTAGAAAATGGTGCAATAAATATATAATCTGGGATTTTGGTATCATAAAATTCTAATGCAAATATAAAAAAGGAAAATGGGTAATACATGTTTTCAATAACTTCCAGTTTATTATTTAAAGCAATACTGGCAATAGTAAAGGCTATATAGTAAAAGAATATATAACATAAATAATTAGCTGCTGATATTAATAAAGTTCTTTGCAATATTTTTGGCATTTTCATTTCCTCCTTTTACAAAATAGTACATAAATTCGGCAATACATGGTTTATATACTTCAAGCGTTTTATCTGATGAATATTTGTTTCCGTCAATAACCATTGCACTTGTTATGTATTTGCCTTTTTCCATATATACAATTTTTTCTTTTGGAATATTGTGGCATTTATAGTATTCCCCTTTAATAATCCTGAATTTGCTGCACAATGCGTCTTTTGGCAGAAAGAATAACATGTTTCCATTCTGCATATATCCAATATAGTCAGCTATTCTGTCCAGGTCTTCCGTTATATGTGAGGAAAGCAGGACAGATTTTTCGCCATCAGATACAAGTTCTGTACATATTTTTACAAGCTCTTCCCTTGAATTTTTGTCAAGACCGTTTTCTGGTTCATCAAAAAGAAAAAGTTTTGCATTATGCGACAAGGCAAATGAAATCTGTACTTTTGTTTTCATTCCTTTTGAAAGGTGCTTGAATTTCTTTTTGCTGTCAATATGGAATAAAGACAAATATCTAAGGTACTGTTTAAAATCAAATGCACCATAAAGACTGCCATAAAACCTGCCAATTTGTATTAAATCAAAGTTCTGGTTATAAAAACTTGTATCAAGGACAATGCCTAACATATCTTTGTTTTTTGCTTCGCCTTTGTAAAAAGGCATATCCTGGATAAAAATATTGCCATTGTCAGGCTGGTATAATCCTGCAATGCATTTTATAAGAGAAGATTTGCCAGAGCCGTTTTCACCCACAAGCCCGCATATATATCCCTTAGGTAGTGTAAAAGATATATTATGCAGCCTGAATGTATTATTTTTGTTAGAAAGTGTTTTATCTAAATTTTCTACC
Organism: uncultured Lachnospiraceae bacterium; assembly: GCA_910580005.1. GTDB lineage: Bacteria > Bacillota > Clostridia > Lachnospirales > Lachnospiraceae > Butyribacter. The sequence goes on from CAJTXH010000062.1 coordinate 8,963, forward strand.
TTTAGCATAATACTTGCCTCCCTTTTAAATAAAATAAAACTGTGCATATACTGTATATATTAATATATACAGTATATGCACAGTTTTGTCAAGAGTTTTCTGCAGCTATTAAAAAAAACTGTTTTTTACTGCCAGAATATTGTAGAATAGTAGTAGTGAAAGGAGTGTTATATATGGATTATGATATTATTATTACAGGAGCAGGGCCTGGTGGGATTTTTGCTTTATATGAGCTTGTAAACCTGGATAAAAATCTTAGGATAGCAGTATTTGAAGCTGGACATTCCCTTGAAAAACGTAAATGTCCTATTGGAAATGGTAAGGTTACATCATGTATACACTGCAAAAGCTGTTCAATTATGAGCGGTTTTGGTGGTGCTGGTGCATTTTCAGATGGAAAATATAATATAACAAACCAGTTTGGTGGTACCCTTTATGAATATATTGGCAAGGAAAAAGCATTAGAACTTATGGATTATGTTGACAAGATTAATCTTGGGTTTGGTGGAAAAGGTACAAAACTTTATTCAACTGCCAATACCAGTATTAAGAAGCTTTGCATACAAAACGGGCTTCATCTGCTAGATGCATCAGTACGCCATCTTGGTACTGACATTAATTATATAGTTCTTAAGAATATTTATAATTTATTAAAGGACAAAGCTGATTTTTATTTTGATACGCCTGTGGAACGTGTAATTTATAATGATGGAAAGTATATTGTAAAAACTGCAAGTGGAAGCTATCATTGCAGGAAGTGTATTATTTCTGCTGGCAGGAGCGGTAGTAAATGGATGCAGAAGGTGTGTAATGAACTTTCACTTCCTGTAAAGTCAAACCGTGTTGATATTGGCGTGAGGGTTGAACTGCCAGCGGAAGTTTTTGCACATCTTACAGATGAACTTTATGAAAGCAAAATTGTATACAGGACTGCAAAGTTTGAAGATTTAGTCCGCACATTCTGCATGAATCCATATGGGGTTGTAGTGACAGAAAATACAAATGGAATAGTTACAGTAAACGGGCATAGTTATGAAGACACTGCAAAACATACAGAAAATACAAATTTTGCGCTGCTTGTTGCGAAGCACTTTTCAGAGCCTTTCAGTGACAGCAATGGTTATGGAGAGAGTATTGCAAGACTTTCAAATATGCTTGGCGGGGGTGTGCTGGTACAGAGGTTTGGCGACCTGGTAAGGGGCAGAAGAAGCAACCAGTCACGTATAAAAGAAGGTTTTATTACACCTACGCTTGAAGCTACGCCAGGAGATTTAAGCCTTGTTATGCCAAAAAGGATACTTGATGGCATTATTGAAATGATATACAGGCTTGACAGGATTGCGCCTGGTACTGCAAATGATGATACTCTTTTATATGGCGTTGAGGTAAAATTTTACAATATGGAAGTGGGAATTGACAGCCATCTTGAAACAGAGAAAAAAGGGCTGTACGTTATTGGTGACTGTAGTGGTGTGACCCATTCATTATCACATGCATCAGCAAGTGGCGTCCATGTGGCAAGATGTATTGCAGAAGAGGAAAATACAAATGTTTATTAGTGCTGTATATTGTTATTACGCATAATTTCCAATTATTTTTCATAGAATGTACAAAACTTGTATGAGGAGCATTTTTCATTGGAAAAGCCAGTATATAGAAAGCAAAGGCATAGCAGTTATCTTGAAAATAACCTTGAAGAGCGTGCAGTACAGCTTGCCAGGTATATGGTTGAGAATAATGCTACAGTAAGGCAGACAGCAACAGTATTTGGGGTTAGTAAAAGTACAGTACACAAGGACGGGTGTGGTATAATAGTACCAGCAAGTTTAAAATATGTTATACATTATTTTTCTGCAATACATATAGAAAAATTATAAATATACCAATTATATACCAATCAGGCCATAAAAATGTCATTTAGTCCTTTGGATGTCGAAATATATACTTTTTTGTGTTATTATATTTATTATAGTATCCAGTGGTTAACCATAAAGTAAAGGAGGGAACTATAATGAGATATAATAAAACTTCATCACACAAAGTTGCAAAAACTGTGGCAAATATGTTAGATTCTGTATTACGGACAGAAGCAAATTCAACATCATGCTGTGTAATTTACCAGCCTAAAGCACCTAAGGAGCTGGAGCGATTTAAAAGGAAAAAATGATTCCTGTTTTTATAGAAAATATAAGTGCATGGCTTATCAAACATGATGCCATTAAATCTGAAGATAAGGAATTGTATGAATATGCAATTTATAGTTTTTTTATAACTATCTCTCCACTGTTTCTTGTTATATTAATAAGTGGAATAATGGGTAAATTATTTGAAGGTATAGTAGTTATTATTCCATTTATGGTACTTAGGAAGTTTAGTGGCGGATTCCATGCAAAAAAAGCAAGTACATGTTTTGTTGGTTCTTGTGTTTTATTGTTTTTATGTATTAACGTTGTATCTTATATTGTTTGCAGCCCGGTGTCAGGGGTTTTAACTTTGGCAGCTGCAGCCAGTTTATGTATATTAAGTCCGGTTGATTCTGAAAACCGCAGGCTTTCAAAGGATGAAAAGGTAATTTATAAGAAAACTACATGTTTTATTGTAATATTTTTTATGGCTGTTTTTTTAACAATATAATACTATGGAAAGTTTTATTTTCTTCATTATAGTATATCTGCAATTTCCCATTATATTTTTTAATAATTTTTTGTATGCTTTTTATTCCATAGCCATGGTATATATTGTCCTTTTTATGTGATACAAGCAGGCCTGTTTTTTCTGGAAATGGGTTTTGGTTACAGGAATTAGACATTGAAATTATAGTAAAAGATTTTTCTTTTTTATAAGTTACACTAAGGTCAATATATGCACCTGGTATTTTTGATGTGGCTTCTGTTGCGTTGTCTAGCAGGTTACAGAATAAAGCAGTAAGGTCATTGTCTGCCATAAATTCAAGAAGCCCTGCCCTTATATCTGTATACAGCATTACACCATTTTCATTACAAATACTGGCATAACGGCAGAGTATGGAATTTAAAAGCCCATTCCTGCACATTTGTATAGAGCCATGTAAAGCAGGGGAATTTATAATGTTTCTGATATATTCAGCAATTTTTTCTTTCTCACCATTTTCATTCAGTTCAGATATTGATATAAAATGTTTTTTAATATCATGTATAAGTATTTTCTGGTTTTCGTCCTGTTTTAAAAGCATACTGTAATATTCTGAGTAATTGTTTTCCTTTTGCATCTGCATCTGGAGTTTAGTAAACTCATAATTTTTATTTTGTATATAATTATAGATATAAAAAACAAGGAGGTTTATTACAAGCAGGAAGGCAGTAATAACAGAAACCATATAGCCAAATATACGTGGGAGTGGGAATGAAAGGCATGCTGTTATCAGGATTATAACAATAAACAGTGAAATAACTGGCACAATATTAAGCAGGAATGTCCTTTTGTCTGGTTTTATATCATTTTTTGTAAATTTTTTTAATATGTACATGGCAGCCTGAAGCACAATAAAGTACAACAACTTGCTTGAAACTGTTAACACCAGCATATTTCTTGTATAGAGCTGTTCTGTGAAAAAGGTTGGTGCCAGTCCGCCGCAGCTTATAACAGCCAGTTCACTGAGGTTCATTGATATGGTTATAACTAGCGAATGAAAGATAGCAGAGTGCCACGCTTCCTTGTACAGTACAAGGATAAAAATAAAATTAAACAGTGTAAAGAAAGCAGTATTAACCCATGTAATTCCAGCAAATGATACCATAAATAGAATGATATATGAAACAGCCAGGCATACACCTTCAGTTTTTCTGGAATATACAGGAGTAAACATGCAGTAGCAGTAATGCCATAAAATAAAAGCTTCAGATATATAAGCAGTTATAAAGAATACTGTTTTTTCCATTATTAAGTCACCTTGTGCTTTCTAAATATAAAAAATATGCTTCTTTAAATTTTGTATATTTTCTGCGTGCCAGGTATGCAGTAAAACGTCCGTTGCACAAGCTGATTGTTGTGTGGCCAAAATCTGACACATGTTCCATGTTTACAATAAAACTTCTATGTGGGGCGAAAAAACAGGGCATGTCCAGTTTCTTTGCCCAGTGCTGTATATTGTCTACAGACATATATTTGCCGTCCGTTGTATATACAACGGATTTGCTGTCATAAGCTTCAATGGATATGATGTCTGATGAACGTATGGTATATATTCTGTCTTTTGTTTCAACAGGAATTCTTTTAACAGAGGAGTTATATAACAGCAGGGCATCTTTAAGATTTCTTAAAACCCTTTTTTTGTCCAGCGGTTTGGAAAGATAACGGAATACATGGAACTGCATTGCTTCGTCAAGGTATTCCATGTAAGATGTTATTATGAATATGATTACATTGTTGTCTGCCTGTTTAAGTTTCCTGCCAGTATATATGCCGCTTAAACCAGGCATTTCTATATCAAGGAATACAATATCTTTTTCGGTAGTATCAGAAAGGAGTTCTTCACCACTTGTATAGCACAGAATTTCTGGACATGCTAATTTATTTTTTTTAAAAAATCCCTGTATATACTGGCTAAGTAATAGAGAAATAGAAGTGTCATCATCACAGATGAAGATACGCATATATGTATTCCTCCTTATAAATATAAATAATAGACATCTTAATCATACATTCTTTATATATTATAAAAATATATTCTTACTCAAAATTATCTTCGTTCCATCTTTTACTGTTTCTTTTTATAAAGATTTCCAGGAACTGCCGTATAAGGTCTATATCTTCTTCGCTGCAAAGGCGTAGTCCGTCAATAATATCTTTTGGTACATTGTTTGCATGTATATTTCCAAGAAGAAAATAATCAGGTGTAGTGTTTAATTCATTACATATTGAAATTAATGTATCAAGACCTGGCTTTTCTCTTCCGTTTTCGATTGAGGACATATGGTTGTTAGATATACCAAGCCTTTCTGCAAGTTCATTTTGTTTCATGCGGAATTCTTTTCTTCTTGTTTTTATGCGCCTGCCCATTTCTTTATAATACTGGCTTTCCTGTTCCATAATAGCCCATGCCTTTCCTTGTATTATTCCAGATAATTATATAATTTTTACCAGCATACCAGCAAACTGGAAGTTTTAGAAGAATGTATTACAGAATATTTCTTAAATATATTATATTTTATATAAATTACACATTTTTATTCTGTAATATATATAATTATTCTGTGTACTATTTTACAGAAGAAAGACGTTTAAATCCCAGTCCGCAAAACCCCCACCGTGATATGCTTTCTGCAATGGACATATGTACAATAACAAAGGGTGTTCCTTTTGGGTTAGGGATATAGAAAATTCCAGAGGATTTTCTATATCCTTCTTTTTCATTTATTGCAATAGAACATGGTATGCCATTAGAGGCAAAAACTATATTATCTAAAGAACTAGCAAGAGGCGGGAGAAACCAGAAGGTTTTTTGCTTTTGTTTTGATGGTTCTACAAATACACAAGGCTGCCAGTCCTGTTCAATAAGGTATTTTTCTAAGAGAAGTTTTACCCTGTCACTAAAGAGTGCTTCTGATGCAATATAATCAAATTTATCCAGATAAGAAACATTTTCCATAATTCTGGCAGATGGTTCTTTCTGGTTATGTTCTTTTTGCTTAGGAATAGAAACTGTGCCTGTTTGCTTTAATAAAAAATAGTCCATGTTTTACCTCATTTCTGTATTTTGTATACGTAAATCAGTGTTACTATTCACAGTCAATTAAATCCGAGGGTTTTTGACACGTTTTTTGTGCAAAATGTGTACATAACCAGTGCTGAAAGCACTGCTAGTTACTATGAGCAGCGTAGCTGTGAATAGTAACAAATCAGCTAACAATGTTTATAACTTTCATTTGTTCTGGTGAAAGTTCAAAGTATGGAAGCTGGCTTTGCTGGAAGAGTGCATCATCCATAACAGCACCTGTAAAATCTGCATCCCATATGCGTGTTCTTTGGAAATCTGCTTCATGTACAAGACAGTAACACAGGTCAGCGTCTTTCATAATTGCATTACAGAAACGTGTGCCAAAAAGCATTGAATCCTGGAAATCTGTACCAGAAAGTTTTGTATTACGCAAATCTGAATAACGCAGGTCAATTTCTGAAAGGTCTGCACCAGAGAAATCCAGGCCAGAGAAATCTTCAAAAGCATATTCAAATTCGCGGCGTAATGAAAACCATGCAAGTGAATCTTCAGAAGTGCGGTTCTGGTTTTCTTTATATATTGCTTCCGTATAACCCATGTATCCGCCAATGTTTATCTCAAATTTATCTGTACGCTGTATGGATAAGAATGGTTCTTTGCTAATACATGGCAGTATTGAATAACGGAAAATTGATATAATATAACAATAAAAGGGTCTTATACATGAAAACAGAAAAGACTGTACTTCCTGTGAACTGGTCTCATCTGCAAACCTTTTACGGTACGCCATAAGTTCTGCTTCAAGTTCATGGTATTTAGTAAATAAAGCAGAGAAATCAAATAGGCCAACAATCTTATGTTTATGTCCAAAGTACCAGTTGCCATCATAAACACGCACTTCGGCAGTTTCCTTTTTTTCAAGCATGTTTGTATACAGAAGAGTATATTCCAGATAAGATATTTCTTCAAGTGTACCATTTTTTTGAAGTGTTATAATATTTTTACAAATTTCCTGGAAGTGTTTCTGGAAAAAAGGTACAAACTCAGAAAAATGTTCCTGGTATATTTTTTCCATTTCAAATAGTTTTTGGTTTTTTAACTGTATAGCATATTCTTCAAATATTTTATTCATAAAAAATCCTTTCATTTGTTACTAAAAGATAATTTATTGTCTGTAAATGCTGTTTTATACACCTCCCTGGTATTTAATTTTATTAAGTGCAAGCCCTTTAAAGTCCTGCTTCTAATATGCCAGGTATGAGAGATATTTATCGTCTCGGTTTTTTGTGTAAAACAGCATGTCACCAGACAGACCCACAAGGGAGTAGAAGTCTGGTATATTTTCTATTTTAGTGATGGCAGATGTCTTTATATCATATATAAGTACATTATTGTCACGGAAACCATACTTCTGGTTGCTGTTGCAATAACGCATGGCAATTTTGCCTGGGGTACAGTATGCTTCTGTAACTGTAAGACCAGACTCCCATATTTTTTTATCCTTTTTTCCTTTGCGGTACATATATATGGCAGATTCTTCCCATGG
>CAJTXH010000063.1 GCA_910580005.1 uncultured Lachnospiraceae bacterium
ACGAAAAAAACGTGTCAAAAATCCTCGAATTTAATTGACTGTGAATAGTAACTAATAAAACACTTCCCCATATTAAGAAGCAAAGAAAACCCAAAGATATATTATGGCAGGGCTGCGGTTATGGCAGCTTTCTTTTAGGTATAAAAATATAGCTATCTGTTTGTCATATATTTCAAGAATGCAACTGCATAGCCAATATTTCCAGAAGATACAGAAATTCCTGCTACCGGGCTTTCCATAAGCCCTCCAAGTTCTTTTGCATATTTATCTGTCCCTGTCAGGTATATCCCATAATTATACAATGTTGTCCCGTCTGGCTCTGCATCTTTAATCTGTTCACTATTGTATAAACCTTCACTGCTTATATACTGTGAATAATATTTCTGGTCTTCTGGTAAACCATTATAAAATGACAATTCCTCTGTACTTCCAGGTTCAAGGAAATATCCTGTTTCTGCCCATTTCTGGAACTTTTCTTCTGTTGATATTACAACATCTGCCTGGCTTGTATACAGGAGTGTCTGAAGCTGTATGTCACTTATGGTACTGAAAACATCTACCCTCTCATGTTCTGTGTCAAGATTTAATTCATCTTCTATTATTTCTGCAAATTTAGCAAAATTTGCATCATCTATTGAATCACCTTCTATTGCAATTGATAAAACTATCTCAGGCTTCGGTGCAGTTATATCACGTACAAAATATATAATACCAACAGTAACAATAACTGCTGCAATGACAAATTTTAAGTAATAATCTGCAAAATACTGTGCCTTTTTTCTGCCTTTAAGGTTTTTAACATATTCTGCATATGATTCATCTGTACGTTTTGTATAGATTTCTGATTTGTCGTTTTCCATTTTTTCTTTATCTTCTTTTGAGAAATTTATTGCCATTGCAATCCTCCATTCCTGTACACTGCTTCTTTTATGTTTTTTACACACCTAATATATATAATATCATATAAATTACTATCAGAATACCATTTACTAATGAACCTATTGCCGGGAACAGAGGCCTTATATTTTCCTGGTGAAGGCTTATCCATGCCATTACAAAACCTATAATGCTTATAATGAAACAGGAAATCCCTATAAGCCCAATGCCAGACCCTGCATTGCCGCCGTTCCTGCCTGATATAATACATGCTGCTGCAAATGAAATAAATGAAACGGCTGCAATTACAGAGGAAGCTATCCCTGAAACGGGATGTCTTTTATCTGTTAAATGGAGTTCCCCACTCTCTTTCTTATGTCCTTTTTTCTTCAATTTAATCCTCATTTCCGCACTGTCTTTTACGCATAAGTAACTTTGTACCATACAGCATACAAATGCAAAACCTGCCTTCTAATGTTTCTTTTTACCTGTAAATATATGTATAATCCCTATACATATACAAAACATTATATACCCAAGTAAACCTCCCAGTGTATTTAATATAACGTCATCTACATCACATGAACCAAGTTTTGAAACAAGCTGTATAAGTTCAATTATAACTGAACAAAAAAAACTTAAAAATGTAACTTTAAAAATATTCCTTTGTTTATTAGACAGGATTGGCAGTACAAAGCCAAATGGCATAAAGCAGGCAACATTTCCAAAAAGGTTAATTATAACATTAAAGCTGCCTATTTCTTTACTGTATTTTATATATCTTTTAATTTCTGTAAATGGTTCTAAATTATAATGGTACGTGTCTTTTGGAACACGCCCGAACTGCTCACTGAAAAATAAAAAATAAACCATGACAATTAAATATATAATAAATAAAACCCATGAAAAAAACCTGATAATTTTTTTATGTTTTTTTTTCACAATAATCCCCTTTGCCTCCCGTCTTGTATTACAAAAACTGACAGCACCGGTTTTACCAGCACTGCCTGTTGTTTATTATATACCATTGTTTATTTTTCGTAAAGTAAAATTTATTGACGGAGTACGACTTCTTTTTCAGCAAGTGATGAAATTATTTTATCCATTGCTTTCCCTGCTTCATCATCAGTAAGTGTCCTGTCCTGTGCCCTGAATACAATTTTATATGCAAGTGATTTATAGCCTTTAAGAAGCTGTGAGCCCTCATATACATCAAAAAGTTCATAAGATTCAAGGATTTTCCCACCCTTTTTCCTGATAACTTCTTCAACTTCACCTGCTGTTACATCTTTCTTCATGCTAAGGCTTATATCACGTGTAACTGCTGGGAACTTAGGCACACCCTTGTATTTTACGATATAAGAAGGCATTTCCATTATAGTTTTTAAATCAATTACTGCTATATAAACCCTTTCGCCAATTTCAAAATTTTTCTGCACTACTGGATGGACTTCACCAATATATGCAATTTCCCTTCCATTATAAATTACTTCTGCCTGCCTGCCAGGATGGAAGTAATTCCTGCCTGCACCTGGTTTATACTCTGCCATTCCATCAAGACCAAGCTTCTTAAGAACAGCCTCAACAACGCCTTTCATTGTAAAGAAATCCCCTTCTCCATACATACCAAATGCAAGCATTGTACGCTCATCCGGAAGTTCTGTTAATGGAAGTTCTTTTGGAATATATACATTGGCAATTTCATAAAGGCGTACATTTTTATTCCTTCTGCTATAATTATTAGCAAGTGAATAAAGCATTCCTCCAAGCGCTGATGTGCGCATTACGCTGTAGTCTTCCCCAAGAGGGTTGCTTATCCGTATGCTTTTCCTTAGCACATCATCCTCACCAAGGCAAAGTTTATCATAAACTTTAGGGCTTTCAAATGAATATGTCATCCCTTCGCAGAAACCATATGATTCTGCAACTGTCCTTGCTGTCTTTTCCATTTCCAGCTTGCCTGTAAGCCCTCCTGTTGTTGCTGAACTTTTTGGAAGTGTAACAGGTATTTTATCATAGCCATAGAAACGTGCAACTTCTTCTGCAAGGTCTGCCATACGCTCTAAATCCTGCCTCCATGTTGGTACAGTGACAGTCTTATTTTCCCTGTCAGTTATTAAATCTATTGTTTCAAAATACTGGATCATTTCTTCTTCAGGCAGGTCTGTTCCAAGAAGTGCGTTGATTTTTCCAGCATCATATGGAATTACTACAGGTTCTTTTTTAACAGGGTAAATATCAACAGCACCCCCCACAACTTCGCCAGCGCCAAGTTCCTCTACAAGCTGGCAGGCACGGTTCATTGCTTCCATTGCATTATTTGGGTCAAGCCCCTTTTCAAATTTAGCTTGTGCATCAGTACGCATTCCCAGTTTTTTGCCAGAAAGGCGTATATTTGTGCCATTAAATGTTGCTGCCTCAAAAAGCATTGTTGTAACATTGTCTGTAATCATAGAGTTTTCGCCACCCATAATGCCAGCAATGCCTATTGGCTTTTTGCCATCACAAATCATAAGCATTGTGTCATCAAGCTCTCTTTCCTGCCCGTCAAGTGTTGTAAACTTCTCCCCTGCTGCAGCTTTCCTTACAATAATCTTACTGTCCTCAATAGTATCAAGGTCATAAGCATGCATTGGCTGCGCATACTCTTCCATAACATAGTTTGTAATATCAACTATATTGTTAATAGGCCTTATTCCGACAGATGCAAGGCGTCTCTGCATCCATTCTGGCGAAGGTGCAAGCTTTATATTTTTAACTACCCTTGCTGTATATCTTGGGCATAATTCTGGGTTTTCCACTTCTACTTTTATATAATCATTAACATCTTCATTATTGCCTGTTTCCGTAACTACAGGCGGCACAAATTTCTTTCCAAATGTTGCTGCTGCTTCACGTGCAATGCCCAGTACCCCGAAACAGTCTACACGGTTTGATGTGATTTCATATTCAAATACAACATCATGCAACCCAAGAAGCTCTATTGCATCAGAGCCAACGGCAGCGCTGGCATACTCTGGGTTGTCACTCAGAATATATATGCCGTCAGGGTCTGCATCAGGGTACATATTGGAATTAGAACCAAGTTCCTCAATAGAGCACATCATCCCATAAGACTCTACACCACGCAGTTTTCCCTTTTTAATCTTAAATCCGTCCTCTGATTCACCATCCTTATGTGAACTTGCAACATGTCCGCCTTCAAGGACTACAGGCACTTTCTGTCCCTCTTTTACATTTGGTGCGCCTGTTACAATCTGTACTTCTGTACCCTCTCCGTCAATCTGTACCTGGCATACAACAAGTTTGTCTGCATCAGGATGTTTTTCTATTTTATTGATTTTGCCAACTATTATTTTATCAAGGTTTTTGTCAAATTCCTTATACCCTTCAACCTTTGTACCAGATAAAGTCATTGCATCAGTATATTCCTGTGCGCTGCATGAAAGGTCTGGCACATATGCTTTTATCCATGATAATGATGTATCCATTTTTATACCTCATCTTTCTTCATTTTAGATATTTTTTATACAGGATTTAGAACTGCTTAAGAAAACGTGTGTCATTTTCATATAAAAGCCTCATATCATCAATCTCATACTTAAATAATGCGATACGCTCAAGCCCTACACCAAATGCAAATCCTGAATATTCTTCCGGGTCTATGCCGCTCATTTCAAGCACATGCGGGTGTACCATGCCACAGCCAAGTATTTCAACCCAGCCTGAACCTTTGCAGAAACGGCAGCCTTTTCCGCCACATTTAAAACATGAAACATCCACTTCCGCACTAGGTTCTGTAAACTGGAAATGGTGTGGCCTGAATTTGATTTTTGTTTCTTCGCCAAAAAGCCTTTTGGCAAATTCCTGAAGTGTGCCTTTAAGGTCTGCAAATGTAATTCCCTTATCTACTACAAGACCCTCTATCTGGTGGAATGTTGGTGAATGTGTTGCATCCATTTCATCAGAACGGAAAACCCTGCCAGGTGCTATCATCCTTATTGGAAGCTCCCCTTTTTCCATTTCATGCACCTGCACAGAAGACGTCTGTGTACGCAGAAGTATATCCTGGGTAATATAAAATGTGTCCTGTTCATCCTTTGCTGGATGGTCTGCTGGTATATTTAACGCTTCAAAGTTATAGTAATCCTTTTCAATTTCTGGCCCTTCAACTACTTTATATCCCATTCCAATAAATATATTTTCAACCTCTTCAAGTGTTATATTACCTGGATGGCGGTGGCCTTCTGGAATTTTTGTGCCAGGAAGGGTAACATCAATTTTTTCACTTGCAAGTTTTTCTTCAAGAAGCGCTTTCTCAAACTCCTTTTTCTTTGCTTCAAGTTTCCCTTCAATCTTTGCCCTTGCCTCATTAACCATCTGCCCTGCCTTTGGCCTGTCTTCTGGCGCAAGGTCTTTCATGGATTTAAGCAGGGATGTAAGTTCGCCCTTCTTTCCTAAAAATACAACTTTAAGGTCATTAAGCTTATCAAGCTGTTCAGTTGCATCAATCTGTTCAATGGCGGTGTCCATGATTTTCTTTAATTTGTCTTTCATTTTTATACCCCGTCTTTCTTCATTTTGTGTGCTTTCTTAAAAATAGACAAAACACTAATAAATTTATTAAAACTAAAAAGTCCCTGCCGTATAAACGGCAGGGACGTAATTTCCGCGGTACCACCCTGTTTCTTATGGAATGCTATTGTAATTCCTGTTAAGCAGGACTTGCCTCCATAAACCCTTATTATGCATATAACGCCTGCAAAACGCCACTCCTTACACAATAAACAAGGGGTTATATATTCCCATGCCTTGTTACCTTCAGGAACGAAGCTCCCATGTGAAAACCAGGTATACATATCCATAAGGACACTTGCAGCCGGTGGCATCCTCTCTCTAAAAAGATATATTGTATTCCTGTCAGGCATAAATGCCTGCATGTTCATAGCCTTTAACAGAGAATATTCTAGCACATAAAACGCAAAGATGCAATATATAATTTCCAGTTATCTTTTACTGGCAAACGGACGCAGAGTTTCCAGTGTCCAGGCTAAATTATTCTCTTCCAGGGCACGCTTTCGCTACAATAACCCACGCAACGGCACATAAAGCCCCTTGTGCCAAAAAAACTTACGTTTTTTAACACAAGGGGCTTAAATGCCGGCGGGGTTAAAGTGCACCTGTCATAGAATAATTTAGCCTGGACACGAAACCTGCTGTCTTATGGCAAAACTGATAATATAACTGGAAATTATATTGTCTGGCAGGATAACAGACGGACGCAGGGATACAGGAACGCCGTTTATCTCCACTTGCTGCTATATATCCCAGTATTTCCCGTTTGTCTGAATAATTTAGCACACAATAAAATTTCCAGTTACAATTCCGGGCTTGCCAGAAGACAGCAGGTTTAACATGTCCAGGCTGGATTATTCCATGACAGATGCACTTTAGCCCCGTCCGGCGTTTAAATCTGGTTTTTTCAGATTTTATGCGCCGCTGCGTGGGCTGATGTAGCGGAAGCGTGCTCTGGAATGGAATAATCCAGCCTGGACATAGAAAACCTGCGTCCGTTTTTACACAAACGCAGGATAATTGGAATTTTTATAAAACGGAGATGTCCAGTTATCTTATCCCAAATGGCATTCTGCTGCCAGAACTGTTGTTATCTGGTGAAGGTGTACTGCTTGCATTTTCTGCATCTGCTTTTTTGCCAAGTTCAACTTCTATAGTTTTTTCTATATATTCCCCGTTGTCAGCCCTTTTAATTACAACTTTTACTTTCTTTCCTGCCTTGCAGAGTGCAAGTTTTTCCTGGAGGCTTTCCATTGTCTTGGTTTCCATATCATTAAATTTTACTATAATATCACCTTTCTGTATTCCTGCTTTCTGTGCAGGAGCACCTTCTGTAACATCCTCTACAAACACACCTTCAGGGATATGGTAATATTCTGCATATTCAGAAGGTATTTCCTTTCCTGGCACAATACCAAGATAAGCTGCCTCTTTCTCAGAAACTTCTTCTGCATCAATTATACTTTTAATAATAGGTGTTGCAACATTAATTGGAATTGCAAATCCCATGCCTTCAACTTCTGTATCAGCATATTTGGCTGAATTAATACCAATTACTGCACCATTAATATCAACTAGTGCACCACCACTGTTACCTGGATTGATAGCAGCATCTGTCTGCATAAGTTTCATATTAGCATCTTCACTCTGTACTTCCCTGTCTTTGGCACTTATATATCCAACTGTTACAGATGTGCCATAGCCAAGTGCATTACCTATCGCTATTGCCTGCTGCCCTACTTTTACACTATCAGAGTCACCTAACTTGGCAACTTTTATCTTTTCCATAGTTTCTACAGCAATATCTTCAAGTTTTACTGCTGCTACTGCAATATCTGCTGTAGAATCTGTCCCTTTAACTGTGGCATCATATATCTTGTCATCATAAAATTTTACAGAAACTTTATCTGCATCTGCTACAACATGGTTATTGGTAGCTATATAAAGATAATTGTCATCTTTTCCAACTATTATTCCTGAACCGCTTCCTGTAGCATCCTGTTCATATGTCCTGCCAAAGAAATCCATTTTTGTCTGTGTTGCGGTAACATCTATGGCAACTAATGAAGGAAGCACATCTTCTACTACATCTGATACCCCGCTGGAACTTGAAACAGTTGTTACTCTGTTTTTTGCTGTATTGTTATTTATATCATCTGTTTTATTGTCCTCTGTATCCTGTTCTGTTTTTACATTTTCCTCAATAGATGTCCTGTCAATTAATTTATCTGAAAGATATGTTACGCCTTCAAAGCTCATTCCACCAATAATTCCAAAAACTGCTGCATAAGTAGTAATTTTTAAAAAGTTTTTCTTTGCCATAATAACTTCCCCTTTCATTAAACACTTAGATATATAATATAAAAAGTTCTTTATAATTATTTGTTCCACTGGCTTGTTCTTGTTTACAACATCTATATTAACAGCCAATTATGTATCAGTTGTGTTTAATTTTTGAAGAAACTGTGTTCAATTATAAAATACTTATATACAAATTTTAATTCCTGGAACTTTCCAATTGTTCCTTAATATGCTGATTTTTCTGTAATAATAATATCTGGTTTTATATCATGTACTTCCATTACAATCTGTTCTGTTTTTAAAACCTGGAAATCATATGCTATTGCCACCTTGAAAATATTATCATTTTTGTGCCTGTAAAGATACCTGTCATAATATCCCCCTCCATATCCTATACGTCCATGGCATTTGTCAAAAACAAGCCCCGGCATAAACATTATGCCATTACATTCTTTAACAGGCTGCCCGGACACAGGCTCTGGTATTCCATTAAAACCAGGTTTTAAATCTGACATTTCCTTAATTCTGTAAAAATCCATTTCTTTTCCATTAACACGCGGTACAGCGACCTTGTGCTCCTGCTGCTGTAAAAGTTTTTCTATAAGATATGTTGTATCTGCCTCAGTGCCATACGATACATAAATATAAACTTCCCTGGCAGCACGGAGTATACCTGAAGCCAGTATATTATTGTATAAAAGCATGTCCTTTTCCTGCTTTTCCTGTATTGCCATATCTGCCCGCAGGCTTTTTACCTTGTCACGTAAAATGTTTTTATTATTTTCCTTTTTAATGGTTAAAACACCTGCCTTTTAAATTAAAACTTTCCAAATGGTAATTTCCTTTTTTCATGTTCTTTACCCAGGTTCCTGCTTGTCCCGTCAGGATTTACTATGGTTATACTGTCAAGCTGTCCTTTTAAATTATTCCTGACAGAAGCAATATATTCCTTTCTAAGCTCCTGTTGTTCTTCTGCTTCTTCTGGTGACAGTCCTTCATTTTTTGACTTATGGTATAATTCATTAATCCTTGCAATTTTTTCTTCATTCATTTTTATATAATCCTTTCACTGCTCCAGTCACTTGGTATTTGCTATGAATTTATTATTGACAGTGCAACACGTATGCCATCGGCGGCAGCAGATGTTATCCCGCCTGCATAGCCTGCACCTTCACCACATGGGTAAATTCCATGTATATTTGCCTGGAAATCCTTATCACGGTTTATCCTTACTGGTGATGAAGTCCTGCTTTCAATTCCTGAAACCAAAACATCCTCCCTGGAATAACCCTGTATTTTCCTGCCAAAATTCTTAATGCCTTCTTCTACAAGGTTTCCAATAAAAGCAGGAAGTGCCGCTCTTGTATTTGCAAGCATATATCCGCCTTTCATATCAGGCATTATTCCGCCAAAACCAGTGCTTTTTATATTATTGCAAAAGTCACCAAAAAGCTGTACAGGAATTTTGCCCCCTGCCTGCTTGTATGCCTCCTCTTCCCATTTGCGCTGTAATTCTATGCCTGCAAGTGCCCCCTGCCCTCCAAAATCTTCTGGTGAAACAGTAACTACAATGGCACTGTTTGCATTCCTTCCATCGCGTGCATAATTACTCATGCCATTTACTGCAAGGCGTCCTGGCTCTGACGACGCATTCACAACATAACCTCCCGGACACATGCAGAATGAATATACACCACGCCCGTCTTTTGCCTTGCATGTAAGTTTATAATCAGCAGCAGGAAGCTTTTTATATAAATTTCCATACTGGCTGTAACCAATAATGTCCTGTGGGTGCTCCACACGTACTCCCATTGCAAATGCTTTTGGCTCTATATAAAGCCCTCTGCCATAAAGGCTGTAAAATGTATCACGTGCACTATGCCCTATAGCAAGCACAAGATGTGTACATTTTATTTCCTCTTCTTCACTACAAATGCCATTGCCAGTAATTTTTGAAATTTTCACACCATTTATGCGTCCGTCTTTATATATAATATCTGTAAGTTTAGTATTAAAATGTACAATGCCTCCAAGCTTTATTATCTCATTGCGCATTGCCTCTACAACATCTGCAAGCCTGTCTGTGCCAATATGCGGTTTTTGGAGATACAATATTTCTGGAGGTGCCCCAAACTCTGCAAGTGTATTTAAAACCATACGGTTATAACCATCTTTATCTTTAACTAATGTATTTAGCTTTCCGTCTGAAAATGTTCCAGCCCCTCCCTCACCAAACTGCACATTACATTCAGGATTTAAGTCCCCGCCATCCCAGAACCTGCCCACAATTTCCTTACGCTTTCTGACATCACTGCCTCTCTCAATAACAACAGGGCTAAATCCTGCCCTTGCCAGTACTAGTGCGGCAAAAAGCCCTGCTGGCCCAAAACCTGCAACAAGCACATGGCAGTGGTCTTTCTTTATATTATTACCAAAGCAAAGAATACTTTTGGTATTTTTTCCATTTTCATTATCTGGTATAAATATTACATTATTTTTTCTATAACGCTTTGCCAGTTTCTGTTCATTATTACAATTAAATTCTACATGGTAAATATAGTAAATATTATCTTCCTGGCTATTCTTCTTTCTTGCATCCAGTGATTTCTTTTTTATAATAAAATTCCTTACTTCGCCTGCTGGTATGCCAAGGCTTTTAGAAGCCGCCTGTAATACAAGCTTTTTCTCTTCATTTGTAATAATGCCATGCCGGGAACTTTGTCCCGGCATGGCTTTTATAATAGTTCTGGCAGGAATTTTTACCTGTGGCATTTTTACCATAAATAATTAAAGCCTCCTTGACTACACAATTTTTGGAAGTTTATCACGGTAAGCAGCCAGTTCTTCATCAGTAGGGATATAATCATTCATTTCACCCTCATGGAATTTTTCATAAGCCACCATGTCAAAATATCCTGTTCCAGTAAGCCCGAATACTATAGTCTTCTCTTCCCCTGTCTCTTTGCATCTCTTTGCCTCGTCAATAGCAACACGTATTGCATGTGAACTTTCAGGCGCTGGCAGTATGCCTTCCACCCTTGCAAAGTATTCTGCAGCCTCGAATACTTCTGTCTGCTTAACACTTGTTGCCTCCATTAATCCCTGGTGGTACAGTTCAGATAATGTAGAACTCATGCCATGGTAACGGAGTCCGCCTGCATGGTTAGCAGAAGGAATAAAACCACTGCCAAGTGTATACATCTTAGCAAGAGGGCATACCATTCCTGTATCACAGAAATCATAAGCATACACGCCACGTGTAAAGCTTGGGCATGATGCAGGCTCAACAGCTATAATCCTGTAATCTGCTTCACCACGGAGTTTTTCACCCATAAAAGGTGCAATAAGCCCACCAAGATTAGAGCCGCCTCCAGCACATCCAATAATAATATCTGGTTTTATGCCATATTTATCAAGAGCTGCCTTTGTTTCAAGCCCGATAACTGACTGGTGTAAAAGTACCTGGTTAAGCACGCTTCCCAGCACATAACGGTATCCTTCACTTGATACTGCTTTCTCAACTGCCTCTGAAATAGCACATCCAAGGCTTCCTGTAGTGCCTGGATGTTCAGCAAGGATTTTCTTGCCAACCTCAGTTTCCATAGATGGTGACGGGGTTACTGATGCACCATAGGTACGCATAACCTCACGGCGGAAAGGCTTCTGCTCATAAGAGCATTTTACCATGTATACCTTACAGTCAAGCCCTAAATATGAACACGCCATAGAAAGGGCAGTACCCCACTGTCCAGCACCTGTTTCAGTAGTTACACCTTTAAGACCCTGTTTCTTTGCATAATATGCCTGGGCTATTGCAGAATTTAACTTATGGCTTCCACTTGTATTGTTGCCCTCAAACTTATAATAAATTTTGGCAGGCGTGCCAAGTTTTTCTTCCAGGCAGTATGCACGCACTAATGGGGAAGGACGGTACATTTTATAGAAATTTCGGATTTCCTCTGGGATTTCAAAAAAATGAGTATCCTCATCCAGTTCCTGTGCAGCAAGTTCCTTACAAAAAACCCCTGAAAGTTCTTCCACGCTCATTGGCTTTAATGTACCAGGGTTTAATAATGGTGCTGGTTTCTGCTTCATATCAGCACGCAGGTTATACCATGCCTTTGGCATCTCATCTTCGTTAAGATATATTTTATAAGGGATTTTTTCTGTATTCATTTTAATTGCCTCCATATTGTCTGAATTAAGCTAATTTACAGTTACTTGTTATTTTATATATTTATGGGTTTCATATATAATATACTATTTACAAAGTAAAGAACTCAAGATATTCATCAAGTTTAAACGCAATATCTTTAAGCTGCTGTGAAGCGTTTGCAAGAGTAGTGATTGTATTATCAAGTTCTGTCATTGCTGAATTTGTCTGCTCTGTCTGGGCAGCATTTTCTTCTGAAATTGAAGCCAGGTTTACTATTATTTCCTCTACTTTATTTTTTGCATCGCCGCACTGTTCTGTATATTCCATAATGGCTTTTGTTTCTTCCCCTGATTTTTGTATATCCTGTTCAAGCACTTCAAAATGGGATTTTGTTTGTACAAGTTTTTCTTTCTGCCTTCCCATTACATCAGTAACCTTATTTACAATTGACACAGTATTTTCAGCATCAGCAGTAAGGTCATGTATTATTTGCTGTATAATCTCTGCTGAAGAATTTGACTGCTCTGCAAGCTGCTTAATTTCCGTAGCAACTACCGCAAACCCTTTTCCAGCTTCACCTGCCCTTGCTGCTTCAATACTTGCATTAAGGGACAGCAAGTTCGTCTGTTCAGAAATAGAAGTAATAAGCTCTGCGGCATCACTTATTTTCTCAACAGATGTATTTGTCTTATATACTAAATCTGATACTTGCGAGAATGCCTCTATTGTCTGCTCATTGGCAGAACCCAGCTCATCCATAAATTTTGAAGTGTCAGAACTTACCCTTTTCATTTCATCCGCCGTATATTCCAGATGCCCGGCATTTCCTGCGATATTAGAAAATACATTTCCCATATTGGTAATTTCTGTAGAAGCAATTTCTATTTCATTTGCCTGCAAAGAAGCCCCCTTGGAAATTTCCAAAACTGCCATTTCTATTTCCCCAGAAGTCCTGCTGCTTCCCTTTGCCACTTCATCAAGTTCTATACCGCTTCCTTTCATTGTTTCAGACATTTGTTTTGTTGCCAGCAATATGCCAGAAAGCTTTTCAAGAAAACCATTTAACTGCTGCCCAAAAACCATAAATTCATCATGCCCTGAAATATCTGCCCTTGTACGCAGGTCACCTTCCATAACTTTTTTAAGGGTTTCCTTAAACCTGCTTATACTTAAAGTAATATTTCTTCCAATCAGAATAGTGTTTATTATAAGGATTACTGTACTTGCTATAAGAATAACAGATATCAGTATAAAAAGCTCTGTTTTTTTGGTTTCTGTATCTTTTTCTGTACTGTTTCTTAATCTATCTGAAAGCTCTGTAAGTTTTTCAGACAGTAAAATATTATCCTGTTTTAAAGCAATTACAGACAAGTCATTTTCACTTATATCCTGGAATTTATCATATTTCTCCTGTATAAGGTTATTTAAAGATGTTTTCATATCCTTATCAGATACATACACCTTCGCATTATAAAGAAGTTCTTCAAAAAGGCTGTTAAGTTCCTGTGCTTCTTCTGTAATATCATTACCTTCAACTACATGTTTTGTATATAATCCAAACATAGAATCCATTTTTTCAAGAGAAGCTTTAAAGTCATACACATTACATGGAGTGCATCTTGTTGACATCCCTTCAAATGAATTGTTATTTAACACTTCAAGATATAAGTCATAAGAAACAGTATCATAATCCTGGAATGGATATGTATTTATTGGAACCATAAGATAAGCTTCTTCCCAGTTTCCATTTGCTGCTGTAAAATTAGTGGTTACATGGAAGCTGTCAATGCCATTAAATTTCCGCAAATCTTTGTCTTTAATTACACCATAAAAATCTGCCAAATCCTTGTCTTCTAAAGCTGACATATCATAAGACGTTTGTTTGCCATTTTGGTAGAAACAGATTTTATTTACATAGACATTTCCCTTATATTCAGCAGCATCACCTGATACCCTGATATTAAGGTGGTTTCTTTTGCCAAGGCCTGGCAGTTTGCTTTTATAGCTTAGTTTTAAATATTTTTTACCAGAAACAGATATTTGCCTGGAATTCCTGGTAATATCCAAAGTATCTGAATCTACCCACTTATTGTCACAGGCAACACTTATTAAATCAATTGTTTCCTGGTCTTTTGAGGTAAAATCCGCATATGCGCCCTGTTCTTTTGTATATCCACGCTCATTGCCTTTATTCTGTATATTAATGTAATTATCCTGGCATTCCCCAATTGTACTCTCCATTTCAGAAACTATGCTGTCTGACTTGTTTTTAAGAAGTTTTTTTGCATTTTCAACATTCTTCTTCATATTATCCAGATTTGAAATAATATTATGTAAATAAGAATCATCTAAAAAATATAAAAAAGAAGTATCGAGGCTTTTATTTTCATACTGGTATAAATTCAAACTATTCATTTCGGATAATATATTATTATTCCTGCTGTTTTTTTCAATAGATGAAATGCCGGCATAACCAAGTATTATTGCAGCAAGCATTCCTATTCCACCTACAATAAAAACTTTTCCCCTTATACTTTGCAGAAAATTCACATTTTTTTCTTTTGTAGTCTTTTCTTTTTTTTCTATAATTTTTTTCTTCATAATTTTTTTCTCCATAACAATTCTCCCATAAAGCTAACATGACATCCGCTGCTGCCCTAAAGCTGTTTTTATCTGGGTCAATATATTTTGGGGGTTCTAATTTTAAATTCTGTTATTTATGGTTACTATTCACAGTCAATTAAATCCGGGGATTTTTGACACGTTATGCCTTTGATGCACCGTCTACTGATAAAACTTCCCCTGTTACATAGCTTGCCATGTCACTTGCCAGATAAAGAAATGCATCTGCTACTTCTTCTGGCCCGCCTGCCCTCCCGAGCGGTATGCCTGCTGAAATTGCCTTTACCGTCTGCTCTGGCAGCGCTGCAACCATATCTGTCTTTGTAACGCCTGGCGCAACTGCATTAACACGTATACTGTCTTTGCCAAGTTCCCTTGCAAGTGAGATTGTAATCCCGTTTACTGCAAATTTGCTGGCTGGGTATCCAACGCCTGCCGGCTGTCCTGATATACTTACCATAGAGCTTGTATTAATTATACATCCGCCGCCTTGTTCTTTCATAATTTTGGCCGCCGGAAGGATTGCATAAAAAACAGCTTTTACATTTAAATCAATAATTTTGTCAAATTCTTCTGTTGTATAATTATATAATGGCGTACTTGATGAAATACCTGCGTTATTTACAAGAATATCTAATCTTTTATATTTTTCATATACCTTATTAACAGCCTTTTCTACTTCTGTGGCATTTGTAAGTGCAGGGCACATGCCTTCTGCCTCCCATGAAGGATTTTCCCTGTTAAGCTTTTCCAATGCTTTGTCCACTGTTTCCTGGCGTGAGCCAAATAAAACCACCTTTGCACCATTAGCAAGGTATTTACGCACTATTTCAAAGCCAATTCCTCTTGTTCCTCCTGTAACTATTGCTACTTTTCCTTTTAACATAATCTGCACCAGTCCGCAGACAGAAACTTTTACTTCCTGCCGGGCACATATCCTTTCCCTTTTATTTTAACTTACTGGCAGGCTGCTATTTATATAATAACCTGGCAGCTATTATTTTATTTATTATACCACATTTCCGGATTTTATAATACTATTAATAGCATTTTTTTACAGATTGAAAATATGTCAAAAATCCCCACATTTTATGGAGGGCTAGACTGTTACTATTCACAGTCAATTAAATTCGAGGATTTTTGACACGTTTTTTTCGTC
>CAJTXH010000064.1 GCA_910580005.1 uncultured Lachnospiraceae bacterium
AACAACGCCGGCTGTATCAAGCTTGCCACGTACAATATGGTACCTTGTACCAGGCAAATCCTTAACCCTGCCGCCACGTATAAGAACAACGCTATGCTCCTGTAGGTTATGTCCCTCACCTGGAATATAACTTGTTACTTCCATACCATTTGAAAGACGTACTCTGGCTGTTTTTCTAAGTGCTGAGTTAGGCTTTTTAGGTGTGGCAGTACGTACAGCAGTACAAACACCCCTCTTCTGTGGGGAACTCTGCTCTACAACCTTTTTGTTAAGTGAGTTGTATGTGTACTGGAGCGCAGGAGAATTAGACTTCTTAGCTGAAACCTTTCTTCCTTTTCTGACTAACTGGTTAAATGTTGGCATTAATTTCACCTCCTGTTTTTATAGTAATAATTTCTTGCATGTTAAAAATACATACCTGTTCATTCTAATATGCAAATATTTATTTGTCAACACCTTTGTTGGCATTATTTTTCATTTTTAAGCTTTATTTCCTGTATTTTGGTATCCATAACCAGATAATATTTATTAATTCCATTTGCAGGAAAAAACTGAAGCACCTTCCCATTAACCTTGCATGACAACTTTTTAACCCCGTTTATACGGAATATTGTACACTCTGATGCCGAATTAAACAGGATTTCATCATCACCATACATCTTTACTGAAGTATAATCACTATCAAAACTAAGGTCTAATACTTTCTTTCCTGTAAGGTCATATACATTCATCCGGCATGGCTTTGCCCTGCTGCTGTTTTCAAAAACCATACCCACATATCTACTATTGCAGAACGCACTTTTAATTTTTTCCTCATAAGTATTAGAATAAGACTCTCTTGGCTGCCTGGCATTTTTCCATATGCTGAAACCATTGTCAGTAAATATACAGATATTATCACTTCCAAGAAACCTCACATCAGCAATTATTGTTTCATCATAATTTTTAGCACCAACAAGGCAGTTTGTATTTTTCCCTACATCTGTGAAATCATAAAATGCCACCCTGCTCTGTATTTTGCCATTTGTTACACATACATATGCTGCTACAAGGTTTGTGCCTTCTGGAGATATATCAATACATACAGGATAACCATCATCAACATTTGTAGGTATTTCCACAAGAAGTTTATTTGATACATCATACGGGTTATAAATATTTATAACATTAGATGTTGCCTCTTCAAGCAGTACAGCAGTAATCCCACTAGCAGAAACACACGCCTGTACTATAGGATAGTCTGTTACTATCTCCTTACCCTGCCCTTCTTCATTATAAACATAAAGGGATTTGCCGCCTATATCTGCTGCCACAACATATTTTTCACATACATCAGCTGATGGTGAAACCATATTGTAACTCCCGTTCCATATTATATTTCCTGATGCATCAAGTGCAGAAATTCCATCCCTGTTGTATCTTAACACTTTATTGTTATATGAAGCATATTTAGCAAAACTGCCCCCTGTTACAGATGTTTCATCTTTTATCTCATAAGATGTATAGCTTTTGTTCATAAATGAACGGGCAAGCAGAAAAAATATCCCTGCTGCCACTACTATACAAGCAGTACATATTATTATAAATAATACTATTTTACGGCGGCGTTCACCAGCCACAGTTACATCTTGTGAACGCCCTACAAAACTATCCATATATAATTCCTCGGTTCTTCTGCTTTTTATTGTTAAGTATTAAGTATAACTTATCAAATAATACAAAGCAAGCATAAAATAAATCTGCCAGGACAAAAACATAAATATATGTTACTATTCACAGCTAAGCTGTTCATAGTAACTAACAGTGCTTTAAGCACTGGTTATGTACACATTTTGCACAAAAAATATGCAAAATTGCACTGTAAAACTCATATTTTTGACAAAAAAACATGTCAAAAATCCTCGAATTTAATTGACTGTGAATAGTAACAAATATATATCATTTATAAATACAAAAAGCGCCAGGGAATATGGCGCTTTTTGTATACGTTATATTGCTTTTTACTGGTGCTCTGATTCAGAACTGCTTTCTTCTCCCAATTCAGCAACAGCAAGTGCATATTTTTCTAAAATAACTTTCTGGATTATATCCCGTGTCTCTGAATTAATGGGATGCGCTATGTCTCTAAACTCGCCATCTCCAGCACGTCTGCTCGGCATCGCAATAAATAAGCCTTTATCTCCGTCAATGACTTTAATATCATGGACAACAAATTCATCGTCCAGAGTCATTGAAACTACAGCCTTCATTTTACCTTCCTTTGTGATTTTCCTCACTCTTACGTCTGTTATCTGCACATTAATACCCCCTTTGGCCACTTATGGGACGTATCCTGACTACTTTATAACGCATATCTCTCATTTTTCTCTACTACTATCTTAATCTTCCCGTCTTCTCCTGCATAGTTAGTATTAGCCCGGATTGTATCCCTGCTTTCTACGATACAATTCTCAATATGTGTGTTATCTCCAATGTATACATCATTTAAAATAATAGAATTCTTTATTGAACAGTTATTTCCAACATAAACTTTCTTAAACAGGATTGAACCGTCTACATCGCCATTGATAATACAGCCGCTTGATACAAGACTGTTCCTGACAAATGAACCGCTGTTATATTTTGCCGGAGGCAAATCTTCAACTTTTGAGTAAACATCTGGATACTCTTTAAAGAAATAATTACGTACATCTGCTTTAAGGAAATCCATATTTGTTTTGAAATATGAATCAACAGATGAGATATTGCTCCAGTAAGTATCTAATGGATATGCATATACCCTTTTAACGCCCTTATATCTTATAATAATATCTTTAACTAAGTCGTATCTCTCTTCCTCAACAGCCTTCTCTATAAGCTCTATAAGCTGCCTGCGGCGTACTACATATATACCAGTTGAAACCTGTGAACCATCTGCACTTATTGGCTTCTCTTCAAAATCAATTATTCTTCCGTCTGTGTCAGTTTTAACAACACCAAACCTGCTTGGGTCATCCCTTCCAGAAACATCTGCTGTCACTACTGTAAAGTCAGCTTTCTTTGCTATATGGTATTCAAGCACCTTTGAATAGTCCAGCTTATAAATTCCGTCACCAGAAGCTATTACTACATAAGGTTCATGGCTGTTCTTCAAAAAGTCAAGGTTCTGGGCTATGGCATCAGCCGTTCCCCTGTACCAGTAACTGTTCTTTGGCGTAGTAGTAGGGGTGAAAACATAAAGTCCTCCCTGCTTTCTTCCGAAATCCCACCATTTTGATGAATTTAAGTGCTCATTTAATGATTTAGCGTTATACTGTGTAAATACTGCTACTTTCTGTATATGCGAGTTACTCATGCTGCTAAGAACAAAATCTATGCTCCTGTATCCTCCCGCAATAGGCATAGCTGCTACTGCACGCTTATTTGAAAGCTCTTTCATCCTGCTGCTATTGCCACCGGCTAATACAATACCTACTGCTCTCATATTTTTTCACCTACCTTAATTAATGTTTCTCCGCTTGCAAGAACGCCGCCCGGATAATCACTTATGTCAGTTTCGCCTGAAATTGCTGTATTCTTCCCTATCTTTACATTGTTTGGTATAATGCTGTCTTCACCAATAGTAACAAGTCCAAACGAATATACATCAGGCTTAACCTTATTTGGTACATCTTCACCAGTGCAAAGAATACAATTAGCACCTATCTGTACTTTTTCAGCAATAATTGACTTGTCAATAACAGTATTTTCACCTATGGATGAGGAACTCATAATAATCGAATCCCTTACAACTGCCCCTGGTGCGATATACACACCCGAACCTATTACGGAGTTGTGTACCTCACCATATATTTCAGATGCTTCACCAATAATTGCCTTGTCAATGACAGCTTCCTCTGCTACAAACTGTGGCGATACAAGTTCATTCTTTGTATAAATTTTCCAGAATTCTTCATAAAGATTAAACACAGGTATCAGGTCTATAAGTTCCATGTTTGCCTGCCAGTAAGAACCAAGTGTCCCTACATCTTTCCAATATCCGTTATACTCGTAAGCAAATATCCTTCTTCCCTGCTCATGGCAATATGGGATAATATGCTTGCCAAAGTCACATGATGGCTGGTCTTTAAGCTTTATCAAGGCTTCCCTGAGCACAGGCCATGAGAATATATAAATACCCATTGAAGCAAGATTGCTGCGTGGATGCTCTGGTTTCTCCTCAAATTCCTGTATCTGCTTATGCTCATCTGTTATAACTACACCAAAGCGGCTTGCTTCTTCCATAGGAACAGGAATCGTTGCCAGTGTCACATCAGCTTTGTTTGCCTTATGGAAATCAAGCATAACCTCATAATCCATCTTATATATATGGTCTCCGCCAAGTATAAGTACATATTCTGGATTATAAAGCTCCATATAACGCATGTTCTGGAAAATTGCATTAGCAGTACCTGTATACCATTCACTGCTTGTACTCTTTTCATACGGCGGAAGAATAGATACACCGCCCACATTCCTGTCCAAATCCCAAGGTATGCCAATACCTATATGCGTATTCAGACGTAATGGCTGGTACTGTGTCAGTACCCCGACCGTATCAACTCCAGAATTAATACAATTACTAAGCGGGAAATCAATAATTCTGTACTTACCACCAAATGAAACTGCTGGCTTGGCAACATCTGCTGTAAGCACACCCAGCCTGGAACCTTGTCCGCCTGCAAGTAACATTGCTATCATTTCTTTCTTAATCACGCTTTCACCCCCGTTGTTTTAGATATGGAACTATACTTATAACCTAGAGTTAAGTATATAAAACATCAACAAAACTTGCTGACGTCCATAACAAATTTATTTACTTTCTTACAAATACAGTATAACATATATGTTCCAAATTGTGAATAAATTTTACTAAATTTTTAAAATTTTTTTAACATTTTTATGCAACTCGACTAAAAAATAGCAATTCTATGCTGTTTTATAACGTCAAAGCCACTAAAACTTAGTTTTTATACTTACAAATCCTTTACATTATAGCCTGTTCTCTACTATAATATAGTATAAACCAAATAAAATAACCAAGATAGGATGGTGGCACTATGTACCAGATTAATTTAAACAATCCATGCAAGGTATACTTTACTGGCATAGGTGGTATAAGTATGAGTGGCTTTGCAGAACTTCTACACAAAAACGGATTTAATGTATACGGCTCTGATATCAAAGAAAGCAAAATAACAAAACACCTTAGCTCATCAGGTATCAATATAGTATATGGACAAAGCGCTTCAAATATTACTAATGATATTGGCTTCCTGGTTTATACGGCAGCAGTCCATCCAGATAATCCTGAACTTAAGGCAGCTAAAGAGCTTGGAATACCAGTAATGGAACGTGCGGAAATGGTTGGGCAGGTTATGAAAAATTATGGCAATGCAATTGCAGTGGCAGGAACACATGGCAAAACTACTACCACATCAATGCTGTCACATATTTATCTTGCTGCACATAAAAATCCTACCATATCTGTAGGCGGAATTTTAGCTGTAATTAATGGAAATATCCGCATAGGCGGCAAGGAGGATTTTATTACAGAAGCATGTGAATACACAAACAGCTTTTTAAAATTCCACCCAACAGCAGGTATTATATTAAATATAAGTGCTGACCACCTTGATTTTTTCAAAGATATTGATGACATACGCCATTCATTCCGCAAATTTGCAGAACTAATCCCAGATGATGGTATACTTGTTATTAACAGCTCAACCACTAATATATCATATATCACAGATAACCTAAAATGCAAAGTGGAAGTTTTTGGGGCAGATAGTACAGATGGTTATTCCGCTTCTGGCATATCATATGATGAAAACGGGTGCAGCAGTTTTGAAATTGCCAAATCTGGAGTAAACACTGGCAGGCATATCAAGCTTAATGTCACTGGCAGGCATAATGTAGACAATGCACTGGCGGCCATCGCTATTGCCGACTACTATAATATACCAGAAGAAGCCATATCAGAAGGGCTTCTGGCATTCACAGGTACTGAAAGGCGTTTTGAAGTTAAAGGCTCATTTAATGGTGTAACTGTTGTTGATGATTATGCACACCATCCAGAAGAAATACAGGCAACTCTTGATGCTGCTGCAAGATACCCGCATAAACACCTATGGTGCGTTTTCCAGCCCCATACATACTCAAGAACACGCAGCCTGTTACCAGATTTTGCCCATGCCCTTTCACTTGCGGAAAATGTCATACTTGCCGATATATACGCTGCAAGAGAAGACGACCCAGGTGACATCTCATCACAAACACTTCAGCATGAAATGGAAAAATGCGGCAAGAAAGCATACTATTTCCATTCATTTAAAGAAATAGAGGATTTCTTATATGGACACTGTAATAACGGCGACCTGTTAATAACTATGGGTGCCGGGGACGTTGTAAATATTGGGGAAGACTTGCTTAAAAGATAGTTATCCACAATGGCATTTATATGCACTTAAGGAGGCAGCTAACAGCAAAATGGACACTATATTACGATGCTCAGGCTATCTGCCTGCAACAACATATATACACAATACATTTATTGAAAATTACATGCTTACTGCTAATGGAAGCTATGTAAAAGTTTATATATATCTTTCAAAATGTATCCAGACAGGTGAAAATAACTTGTCCATTTCCTCGCTTGCTGATAAAATGGACAATACAGAAAAAGATATTTTAAGGGCTCTTAACTACTGGGATAAAAATAACCTTATACGTTTAATAAAAAACGGAAACAATGGCGAGATAACAGGAATCGAGATACTAAACCCTGATGGCATGGAAAATCCCCCGGATACCAGTGCACCAGCCAGAAATTCCAGGAAAACAGGAAAACACGAAGCAGCAGAAACTATGGATCCGGTGCCGGATACACCTGCCGCCAAAGAAAACACTGCTAATAAAACCCCTGGCAAAGCCCCTGTTGCAGACAGCCCAGCAACGGGCCGCCAGGAAAAACATATTGACATAAAAATCACCGCAGCCCAGACAAAAAGGCTTGCTGATGATGAAGAATTTATATGGACAAGCCGGGTAATAGAAAGTTATATAAACAGACCGCTTAACCCTGGAGAAATACAGCTTGTTTCCTATTTGTACGATAACCTTGGCTTTTCACCAGAGTTGCTGCTATACTTGTATGAATATTGCATCTCGCTTGGCAAAACAAGTGTAAACTACATACAAGCTGTTGCCCTTTCCTGGGATGAACAGAATATAAAAACCCCTGAAGATGCTAAAAATGCATCTTCCAATTACAAATCTACATACACAGCCATATCCAAGGCATTTGCCCTTGGACGCCCACTTGCAATTGTTGAAAAACAGTATGCCAGCCGGTGGCTTGATGAATGGCATATGGATCTTGCTGTTGTACTTGATGCATGCAGCCGCACTATGCTAAAACTACACAAAGCAGATTTTAAATATACAGAAGGAATCCTTGACAACTGGCATAAAAATAATATACATACACTACAGGATGTCGGAAAAGCTGATGAAACCTATGCCAAGAAAAAAACTGGAGCACAGGGTAAAAAACAAAAGGACAGCAAACAAGTAAACCGCCAGGATAAAAACCAGTTCAATAAATTCCAGCAGCGGGAAACTTCACAGGCAGAAGTTGACGAACTTGAAAAGAAACTTTTAGCCCATTAACTTAATACTTTCCAGGAGGCTACATATGGGAATTTCCAATGCACAATACATGGATATTATGTACCAGTATGACCAGATACGTCTTAAAAACCACCATTTATCAGAAAAAAGATATACAGAAGTTTGTGAAAAAATTCCTGAAATACAACAAATACAGGAAGAACTTGTAAAACTTTCAGCAGATTATGCACGTTTACAGCTTCTTGGCACAGATGGCGCCATACAGCCGCCCACAGATTATTTTAACAAGAAGAAAGAACTCCAGGAAAAGAAAGCACAGCTCTTGACCAGAAACGGTTATCCGGCAGATTACCTTGCCCCTGTATATAACTGTAAATCCTGTAAAGATACAGGATATATAGGAAGCACGCCCTGCAGCTGCCTTAAACAGCATAAAACAGCCATGCTTTATAAAAATTCCAATCTTATGGAAGTCCTTGAATCTGAAAATTTTAATACATTTTCAGAAAATTATTATAACGATACCGAAGTCAATGAAAACCTTTCACTTACACCAAGGCAGAATATTATTAAAATAAAAGAAATCTGCCTTGATTACACTAGGCATTTTGATGAGATTTATAAAAACATTATTTTTTACGGCCCTACAGGTGTGGGCAAAACTTTTATGACACATTGCATAGCCAAGGCACTGCTTGACACATCTCACACTGTTATTTACCTTACAGCACTACAGCTATTTGATATATTAGAGAAAAACAAATTTGGCAAAAATAATATACCAGAATACAGTGGGCAGGTTTCATATATATTAGAAAGCGAACTTCTTATTATAGATGACCTTGGCACAGAACTTGCTAACAGCTTTACCTCTTCACAGCTCTACTACCTTATAGAAGAAAGACATTTAAAAAGGAAAGCAGTTATTATTTCAACAAACCTTCCTTTTAAAGAACTGCGTGACAGATATAGTGAACGTATTTTTTCACGCTTTACAGGATATTATAATTTCTATATGATAGCAGGGGATGATATACGTATTAAAATAGCACTTTCCTGATAAAGTTTTATTATTGCAGCATTTTTATTGTTAATAATACATTATGGAGGACATTTTATATGAAACGACATGACAAACTTGCAGAAACAATACCATATGGCTCTCTTGGCATCCTTACACTTGAAAGCAGCCGCAGCATGGGTGAAAAAGTCAATGACTATATTGTTGGCTGGAGGGCTAAAAGAGCTAAACGCCATGCTGCTGCATCCAGCTTCGCAGGCTACAATAAAGAGTCATTTATGATTGACTGTGCATGCCCCCGCTTTGGTTCTGGTGAAGCAAAGGGGATTATACGTGAATCTGTCAGGGGGGATGACCTTTACATACTTGTAGATGTATGTAATTACAGCCTTACATACACTGTATGCGGACATACAAACCATATGTCACCTGATGACCACTACCAGGACCTTAAACGTATTATAGCCGCTGTAGGCGGCAAAGCAAGAAGAATTACTGTAATTATGCCATTTCTTTATGAAAGCCGCCAGCACCGCAGAAGCGCAAGAGAATCACTGGACTGTGCGCTTGCACTTCAGGAGCTTACACAGATGGGCGTAGAAAGTATTATTACATTTGATGCACATGACCCAAGGGTACAGAATGCAATACCCCTTAAAAGCTTTGAGACAGTACAGCCAACATACCAGTTCATTAAAGCATTGCTTAAAAATGTGCCTGATTTAAAAGTTGATACAGAACATCTTATGGTTATAAGCCCGGATGAGGGTGCAATGAGCCGTGCAGTATACTATGCCAATGTACTTGGGATTGATATAGGCATGTTCTATAAACGCCGTGACTATAGCAAAATAGTTGACGGGCGCAACCCAATTATTGCACATGAATTTCTTGGTTCAGACCTAAAAGGCAAAGATGTAATAATAATTGATGATATGATTTCGTCTGGTGAAAGCATGATAGATGTTGCAACAGAACTAAAACACCGTAAAGCAAACCGTATATTTGTTGCTGCGACGTTCGGGCTGTTTACAAACGGCATGGAAAAGTTTGATGAAGCATATAAAAAAGGCTTAATTGACAATATCCTTACTACAAACCTTGTATACCAGCCTGAAGAAGTCCTTTCACGCAACTATTATATAAATGTGGATATGAGTAAATATGTTGCGCTCCTTATTGACACTTTAAACCATGACCAGTCAATAAGTGAACTCTTAAACCCTGCGGAACGTATACATGATGTACTAAAGAAATATGGCAAAATATAATTTATCTTTTATTTAGATAGAGTTTTTCAAATTAATAAATCGTTCATATTTAGGACAAAATCCGAACACAATTACAATATATAATGTATTTATACTTACAGATAAGGTAATACTGATAAATGCTAGTAACAGTCTGGCATATTTGAAAAGCTTATTGACTAATGTTTGAAATAGATTCTTTTTCATTTTTTTCATTTGGCTCCACAGTAGCTCCCTCTGCTGTGGGGCAACTCCTTTCTTTTTGGTTTCCTCATTTATTTTAAAAAAATAAATGTGGCAGCCAATTTTTTTTGCTTAAAAACACCAGTTATCCCTTGCTGGCGTCCATCCGTCTGCCTGCAAGGGATAACTGGAAATTTTTTTATATTTTAGCAAAGGGTTATTTATAATTTTTGAACACCAAGTGTTACTTTCTCACCATTTATATTCCATTCTTTTGTAAACCCTTCTGCTAGCCCGTATACAGTTTCATTGGCAAGGACTTCTGATTTAATTGTATCCTCATTATTCTTTACAATTTGTGTAATTTTATCATTGTCCTTTACACTGGCACGTATATGGTCCATAACCTCAAAACCTGCATCTTTACGCATTGTTTGTATTTTACTTATAATTTCACGCACAAAACCTTCCTCAATTAACTCTGGTGTAAGGTTTGTATCAAGCACTACAGTAATCCCGTGGTCTGTAGCAGATATATAACCTTCTATCTGTGCCGCTTCAATTAAAAGGTCATCCTTTGCAAGTGCCTCTTCACTTCCATTAACAGTAATTACAAGCTGCCCTGTGATGTTTATCTCCTGCATTGCCTTCTGCCCGTCAATATTTGAAAGTATCTCTTTTACTGCATTTATATCCTTGCCAAATCTGCGCCCAAGTGTTTTAAGCTGTGGCTTAAAGCTGTATGTTGTAAGTGTGCTGACATCATCTTTAAGTATTGCTTCTTTAACATTAAGTTCATCTTTTATTATATCCAGATAAAACTCTGAAAGATTTGCACCAGCTTTTATAAACATCTTGCTTATTGGCTGGCGGTTTTTGATATTGGCAGTATTCCTGCATGAGCGTCCTATAACAACTGCTTCAAGCACTGTTTCCATATCCTCTTCAAGCTTTTTGTCTATAACTTCTTCACAAACTGCCGGGAAGTCACAGAGATGTATGCTTTCAGGTGCATTTTTGTCTGTACTGCACACAAGGTTGCGGTAAATTTCTTCTGTCATAAAAGGAACCATAGGCGCTGCTGCCTTAGAAATTGTCACAAGTGCTGTATAAAGTGTCATATATGCATTAATCTTATCCTGCTCCATTCCCTTTGCCCAGAAACGCTCACGGCAGCGCCTTACATACCAGTTACTCATTTCATCCGTAAATTTCTGCAGAGCCTTAGCTGTTTCTGGTATACGGTAAGCATCCAGGTTCTCATCAGCTTCTTTTACTGTGCTGTTAAGGCGTGAGAGCAGCCATTTATCAATAACTGCAAGTTTATCATATTCAAGTTTGTATTTTGTAGCATCAAAACCATCTATATTAGCATAAAGCACAAAGAAAGCATATGTGTTCCAGAGAGTGCCCATAAATTTGCGCTGCCCCTCCTGTACTGCTTTCCCATGGAAACGGTTAGGAAGCCAAGGTGCACTGTTTACATAGAAATACCAGCGGATTGCATCTGCACCATAAGTTTCAAGTGCCTCAAACGGGTCAATTGCATTTCCTTTTGATTTGCTCATCTTCTGCCCGTTTTCATCTTGCACATGCCCAAGTACAATAACATTTTCATAAGGTGCTTTATTAAATAATAATGTTGATTCTGCCATAAGTGAGTAGAACCATCCCCTCGTCTGGTCTACAGCCTCTGAAATAAACTGTGCCGGGAACTGCTGCTCAAACAAATCCTTATTTTCAAATGGGTAATGGTGCTGTGCAAATGGCATTGCACCTGAGTCAAACCAGCAGTCAATAACTTCTGGTACACGCTTCATAATACCGCCACAGTCTGGGCATTTAAATACCACCTCATCAATATAAGGCCTGTGCAGCTCCCTTTTTGCATCATCAGGACAGCCACTTCTCTCTGCAAGTTCAGCCCTGCTTCCCACAGCATCCTGTAAACCGCAGCTCTCACACTCCCAGATATTAAGTGGTGTGCCCCAGTAACGGTTACGTGAAATGCCCCAGTCCTGTATATTTTCAAGCCAGTTGCCAAAACGCCCTGTACCAATGGACCCAGGAATCCAGTTTACTGTATTGTTATTACGTACAAGGTCATCCTTAACCTCTGTCATCTTTATAAACCATGATTCACGTGCATAGTAAATCAGTGGTGTGTCACATCTCCAGCAATGAGGATAATCATGTTCAAATTTAGGCGCTGCAAAAAGCTGCCCACGCTTGTCAAGGTCTTTAAGAACCTCAGGGTCTGCCTTCTTGACAAAAAGCCCTGCAAATGGTGTTTCCTGCGTCATCTCGCCCTTTTCATCTACAAACTGTACAAATGGAAGATTGTATTTGCGCCCTACATTAGCATCATCTTCACCAAATGCTGGTGCAATATGGACAATTCCTGTACCATCTGTCATTGTAACATAAGAATCACATGTTACAAAAAATCCTTCTTTATGCTGTTTGTCTGCCAATTCCTTTGCACACCCATACAAAGGCTCATACTTTTTATACTCAAGGTCTTTTCCTGTATAAGTCCCAAGTATTTCATATGCCTTTTTGCCTTCTTCATCCACAAGGCGTGAAAGCACAGTATCAAGCAGCTCCTGTGCCATATAATATGTGAAGCCGTCTGCTGCTTTTACCTTGCAATAAGTTTCATCAGGGTTTACACAAAGCCCTACATTAGATGGAAGTGTCCAAGGTGTAGTAGTCCATGCAAGAAAATATGCATCCTCGTCTGCAACCTTAAAACGCACTATTGCAGAACGTTCCTTAACAAGCTTGTATCCCTGTGCAACTTCCTGTGATGAAAGCGGCGTCCCACATCTTGGACAGTATGGCACAATCTTAAAACCTTTATATAAAAGCTTTTTATTCCAGATTTCCTTTAAAGCCCACCACTCAGATTCAATAAAGTTATCATCATATGTTACATATGGGTCATCCATATCTGCCCAGAAACCAACAGTACCTGAAAAGTCCTCCCACATGCCTTTATATTTCCAGACAGACTCCCTGCACTTTTTAATAAAAGGCTCCATACCATACTCTTCTATCTGCTCTTTGCCATTAAGCCCCAAAAGCTTTTCAACTTCAAGCTCTACAGGAAGCCCATGTGTATCCCATCCTGCCTTACGTGGTACCATATAACCCTTCATAGTCTTATAACGTGGTATCATATCCTTAATAACACGTGTAAGCACATGGCCTATATGTGGTTTTCCATTAGCAGTAGGAGGCCCGTCATAAAATGTATATACAGGACATCCTTCCCTTGCTTTCATTGACTTTTCAAAAATCTTCTGGTTACGCCAGAATTTTCCAATATTTTTTTCACGTGCTACAAAATTTAAATCAGTTGAAACTTTCTCATACATAAATATAACTTCCTTTCTAAATAATAATTAAAATAGAATAGGACGAAGTTTCCTGTAAAGTAAAAAAGCTTCCACCCTGCATAAACAGGATGAAAGCCGGAACATTCATAACCACCTATTCTGCTGTACGTGGACATAACAATGCCCAGATACATGACCTGTATAACGGCAGGAACCGGCGGAGTGTACTAACAGCAGCAAATGCCAGGTGTAGCATATGCTTGTGCTTTCCACAAGCAACTCAGGAGTGATATCCTTTCTTTGTTCTAAAGCATAATGCTTATGCACCTGGTTCACACTATCCCAGGCTCACTGTGGCTTCCCATAAGAAAGGCCGCTTCTGCAATACGGATATGCAGATACGTCTCCATCACAGTCTTTAAATATTTATATAGACATATTTTAGTATGGTTCATATACTTTGTCAAGATAAAAATAAAACCGGTCACGTCCGTTTGTTACTATTCGTTACTATTCACAGCTACGCTGTTCATAGTAACAAATAATGCTAAGGCTTTACTTTTCCATAAGCCAGAATGCTGCTGAATATGGTGGAAGTTCACTTCCCCCTCCAAAGTCATGTGGTTTTCCTGTAATTAAATCCTCTGCCATGCCACATCCTGCATCAAAATGTGCTACATATGGCTTATCAGAAGCATTAATTGCTACAAGCACCCTTTCCCCTTCACATGCACGCTCAAATATGCACTGGTGGTTTGTAAGTACAACATTACGGTAATTTCCATAATTTAATGCCTTGCTGCCTTTTTTTGCCTTGGCAAGCTTAGAAATCCATTCTGCCAGTTCCCCAAATACAGGTTCTTCAAAACATGCACGTAATGCAGGGTCCCCCTCACTTTTAGCTGCCTTAGCGCCCCATTCACTTCCATAATATATACATGGTATTCCTGGCATGCCAAAATTAAGCGCATAGATTAACGGCAGATGTTTCTCATTTGCCAGGTTGCTTGCAATACGGCTTACATCATGGTTATCAACGAAACTTAACAAATGCATCCCTTTATAAAGCGTCCATTCTTCTGGTCCATACTGTCTTGCAAGTGAATGGCATATTTCAAACATATTCATGCTGTTAAAACTTGAATACAGGCCTTTATAACACTCATAGTTAGTAACAGAGTGGCACATTTCATTATTAGCCCACTGTTTATAATCACCATGAAGGGTTTCGCCTACAATAAAAAATTCCTCTTTAAGTGAATCTGTAAACTGCCTGAGCCTTTTTAAGAAATCCCTGTCCAGACAATATGCTACATCAAGACGCAGCCCGTCAATGTCAAATTCACTGACCCAGCTTCGTACTGCATCAAAAATATGCTGTATAACTTCTTCATTACGGAGGTTCAGTTTTACAAGGTCATAATTGCCTTCCCATCCCTCGTACCACAAGCCGTCATTATAATTTGAATTGCCGCCAAAATCAATGTGGAACCAGTCACGGTATTTTGAACCTTCCCTGTTAGCAAGCACATCCTGGAATGCCCAAAACCCACGCCCAACATGGTTAAATACACCGTCAAGTACAACTTTTATGCCTTCCTTGTGAATTTCCCTGCAAACCTTTGCAAAATCATCATTACTTCCGAGCCTGCAGTCAATCTTATTAAAATCTCTTGTGTTATAGCCATGTGTATCAGACTCAAACACAGGTGAAAAATATATAGCATCAGCTCCCAGCTTCACAATATGTGGAATCCAGTCAATAACCTTTAAAATACGTGGTTTCTCCTCTCCATCATTCTCAAATGGCGCTCCACAAAATCCCAATGGGTAAATCTGATAAAATACACTTTCGTATGCCCACATAATATTGCCCTCCTTTTTTGTAAATTACATATAACAATCGTAGTATACAGCAAATTCCAGTATACATCAACGTATTATTAAATCCAGCCCACGTCCGTTTCATAAATTTCCAGTTATAATTCTGGGCTTTGCCAGTAAACAGCA
>CAJTXH010000065.1 GCA_910580005.1 uncultured Lachnospiraceae bacterium
TTGACGAAAAAAACGTGTCAAAAATCCTCGAATTTAATTGACTGTGAATAGTAACCAGCTATTCTTATTTTTTTATTAATAAATGCCAGAAAGGTGCATTTTAACACAAAATGTGATAATATATTCATCATAAGGGTTTCATAGAAGTATTTTTTAAAAACAGAAAACAGGAGGTGTTTTATGGCTGTAAATAAAAATACAAAAAATGTGCCAAAAAATGATAGCAGGCCTGTCAAAAAGAATAAAAAGAAA
Source organism: uncultured Lachnospiraceae bacterium (assembly GCA_910580005.1). Classification (GTDB taxonomy): domain Bacteria; phylum Bacillota; class Clostridia; order Lachnospirales; family Lachnospiraceae; genus Butyribacter. Next base: position 253 of record CAJTXH010000065.1, read on the forward strand.
CATAAAAAATTCTGGCTTGGCGTTAAAATTTTCTTGCTTCTGCTTTTATTAGCAATCCTTGCAGTACTTATAGTATTTTATTTTAAATTTGGAGATGAACTGTTACAGTGGAAAAACGAGGCAGCAAAGGTTATCGAAAATTCAACTGTTGACACATTCCGTTCATCTGAAACAAGTATGGTATACGCATCTAACAACTCAGTAGTGGCAAAGCTTAAAGGCGATAAGGATTCATATTACCTGACATTTGATGAAATACCACAATATGTAAAAGATGCAATGGTCACCATAGAAGACAGGGATTTCTTTAAACACGACGGTGTAAATTTTTTATCAACGTTTAAGGCTGCTGCCTTGCTTGTTAAAAGTAAAATAAAGGGCGAAAAGATACAACGTGGCGGAAGTACAATAACACAACAGACTGCCAAACTTGTATTCCTTACAAATGCTAAAACCTACGAAAGAAAAATAAGGGAAATATTTATAGCCTTTGAAATGGAGAAAAAATACAGTAAAAACCAGATACTTGAGTTTTATATTAATAATATGTATTTCGCCAATGGTTATTATGGCATAGAAGCTGCAGCAAAAGGTTATTTCAGTAAACCAGCATCAGAGCTTACTTTGCCAGAAACAGCATTTTTATGCGCAATACCAAACAACCCAAGTTTATATGACCCTTTTGATAATTATGATAATACTATAAAGAGAAAATCACGTATATTAGAGCAGATGATGGAAGAGGGCGTAATAACTGCTGCACAATACAGTGATGCAAATTATGAAGATATTGTACTTAATCCAGCCGAAGCTATTAAAACACAGAACTATATGACAACTTTTGCTGTAAGATGTGCCGTCAAAGCACTTATGCAGTCACAGGGATTTGAATTTAAATATAAATTTGACAGCAAAGCAGAGGAAGAAGAGTATAATAAAAACTATGACGAAGTGTATAACGAATGCCACAGCCTGTTATATACTGGAGGCTACAGAATTTATACTTCACTAAATAAGAAAAAACAGAAACTGCTGCAAAAATCAGTTAACGGACAGCTTTCCTCCTTTAAGGAGAAAAAAGATGGCGTATACACTCTCCAGGGTGCTGCTACATGTATTGATAATAAAACTGGATATGTTGTAGCAGTTGTCGGTGGGCGCAAACAGAAGTCAATAACTGGATATACACTTAACAGGGCATTCCAGAGTTACCGCCAGCCGGGCAGTTCATTTAAACCACTTGTAGTGTACACCCCACAGCTTGAAAGGAATTATACGCCTGATACAATAGTAGATGATACTTATTTTGAAGACGGACCAAGAAATTCTGATGGTGTTTACTCTGGAAAAATACCTCTGCGCTACGCAGTTGAAAAATCTAAAAATGTCATTGCATGGAAATTATTTGAAGAACTTACACCTAAAACTGGTTTGTCATATGTGCTAAAAATGAACTTTAACAGAATAGATGCTAATGATTATTTCCCTGCGGCTTCTCTTGGAGGACTTACTAATGGCGTAACAACAGTTGAAATGGCATCAGGTTATTCTGCTATTGAAAATGATGGTGTTTTCCGTGAGCCTACATGCATTAAAAAAATTACTGACTCAGAAGGCAATACGATTGTAAATAACAATAAACTCCGCAAGGAGAAACAGGTATATGAAAAGAATGCCACACGTATGATGACAAGCATACTTACAGGTGTTTTGAAAACTGGCACAGCAGCAGGCCATGCACTCAGCAATATGGCATGTGCAGGCAAGACTGGCACAACAAGTGATAAAAAAGATGGATGGTTCTGCGGCTTTACACCATATTATACAACTGCTGTATGGGTTGGCTATGATACACCAAAAACACTTAGTAATTTGTATGGCTCTACTTACCCACTGTCTATATGGGAGGACTTTATGGGAAAAATCCATGAAGGGATGGCATATGAAGACTTTAAACCATATGATAACAGCAGTAGCAATGGTGGCAATTATTATGAGGATGGTAATAATAATCCCCCTGTAGTAACTGCGCCCCCAGAAGAGACAAGAGAACCTGGCGAAGAAAATATAGATATATACGAACCCCCAGAACCATCAGAACCATCAGAAACCCAAAAGCCAGAAGAGACAGACGAACCAGAACCTGGTAATGATCCTGATATAATCCCTCCAGATGATGATACAGAAGATATTCCTGGAGGAAACGAAGATGACCCAGAAGATGTCGGTAATGATGAACCTGTTACAGGCATAGATGAAGGACAGGACCCAGAAAGCCTGGATGACCCAGAATAAAACAAAATAATTATATCAGATACAGAGGTATTGAAATGGTTACTATAAGTTTATGCATGATTGTTAAAAATGAAGAAAAGGTTTTAAGAAGATGCCTGGACAGTCTGGCAGATATAGCTGATGAAATAATTATTGCTGATACAGGCTCGTCAGACAGAACAAAAGATATTGCCTTAGAATATACAGACAATGTATATGACTTCCAATGGACAGGTGATTTTTCTGAAGCAAGGAATTTTGTTTCATCCAAAGCAACAAAAGATTATATTTACACTGCTGATGCAGACGAATATCTTGATGAGGAAAACAGAGAAAAACTAAAAAGGCTTAAATCAATACTTCTGCCTGAAATAGAAATTGTACAAATGCTATATTGTACACCACCAGAATTAAGCACTGTGTACAATTTTGAAAAGGAACACAGGGTAAAACTTTATAAAAGAATAAGAAATTTTACATGGATTGACCCTGTTCACGAAACCCTGCGTATTGACCCAGTTGTATATGACAGTGACATAGAGATACAGCACAGGCCTGTAAATAACCATGCGCCACGTGATCTTGAAGCAATGGCCGCCATTTCCAGGTCTGGCAAGAGGCTTTCTAAAAAACTGCACCATATGTATGCTATGGAACTGTTCCGCTCAGGAAGTGACAATGATTTCTGTGAAGCTGCCCCTGCATTTATACAGACAATAGAACAGGATGGCAGAAGCATGGACGAAGTAAAAGAAGCATTGTGTGTACTGGCAAGGTATTACCGTATTAAAAATGACCTGGCAGGATTTTTTACTAATGCCCTGAAAGATGCCGTAACAGAGCCAAGCGCAGAAACATGCTGCGAACTTGGCATGTATTATGAAAATACTTGTAATTATAATGAAGCAATGATTTGGTACCAGAATGCACTAACAGAAACAGAAAGCATACTGGATATAAGGACATCTGGTGAAATTCCACAAAGCGGCCTTGAAAGATGCCAGCTTAAAAGTGGTACAGATATGGCGTATAAGCCCTGAAAGGTTAATTATGGAAGAAAAAACAGAGTATATAACTATTAATAAAGAAACTGCTAATGAAATAGAAAATAAAATGCCAGAAGAAAGCAAGCTTTATGAATTAGCCGATCTATTTAAAGTATTTGGTGACTCCACAAGGATAAAAATACTTTATGTCTTATTTGAAAATGAAATGTGTGTATATGATATCGCAAATATTTTAAATATGACACAAAGTGCAATATCACACCAGTTACGTATACTTAAACAGAACAGGCTCGTCCGCTTCAGGAAAGAAGGCAAAACAGTGCTGTATACCCTGGCAGATGAACACGTATTTACAATACTAAGGCAGGGTATAGAACATGTAGAAGAATAATTCTTAAAAAAAAGGCAAAATAAATGAAAGAAGACGGCAGAAGCTAAACCAGGCACTATAAGCCTTGGAATAAATCTTTAGGAAATACTTGTATGACCCATAAAATTAAAAGAATAATAAAAAGAAACAGGCAGCAGATAGTTTATGCAATATCTGGAATTACTTTTATGCTAGTAATAATATCTGCTGCATATACAATAAAACAATTATATATGGAAAATAATATAGGAAGAGCGGTAACTACAATAGCTGTAGTTACCGCCCCACCAAAGCCACCAAAAGAAAAAATCCTGACATACACCCCTGCACCAGAACAAAAACATCCTCTTATAAAAGACTATCCATCATATAGCGAAGAAAATATATTTACATTTCTACAAGGCCCTAAATCATGGGAAAAACGTATTGACTGGTCAGGCTCATGGGGAAAAGAATTTTATGACGGAGGCTCATTTGGAGGATTTGGCTGTGGGCTCTGCTGCCTTGCAAATGTGTATTCAACTATAAGCACATTCCAGTGTACACCTGTTGATATGTATAAATTTACAAGGAAAACTACTGGATATGGCGGAGGCGGCGCTATTTCATGGGATTGTATGGACACCGCCCTCAATAAACTTGGCTTTAGTACAAGCCTTAAACGCAAACCACGTAGTTACAAAGCTTTTAGGGAGCAAATAGCAGCCTCAGAATGCAGCATAGTGCTTATAAGCAGTGATGATTCTAAGTGCTACTGGAAAAACACACCTGGACACTATGTAACAATATTTTCATATGATAAACAAACTGGCACTGTGTTCCTGGCAGACTCTGGAAACCCAGACCATAACAGGCAGCGTGTAAGGCTGAATAAGATTTATAAATCACTAAAAACCGCAAGTGAATGGCAGTACCTTATAGCTGGAGATTACAATAGTAAAAATGATACATGGAAACATAAAAAAGCAGACGGAAGATGGGTAAGGCCTGTATATATACCATAAACACATTAATATACACATCCTCCAGCACAAAATTTTTTGTACCATTCCAGCAAGAAAAGAAGCCAATTTACTCTAAATTTAATTTTTTCTGCATAAGTTTTACTGAAACAATATTGTATATTATAGCTAAAACTGCCATTATAACTATTGCCAGGCACAATATAACAGAAGTATATCCCACTACTGCCTTTTCATCTGCAAAGTTAAAATCCGATAACAATGCTGTTGTAATAAATAAAATTACAATGATTATCTGCGAAATAATATATGTTGCTATATAAGCAATAATTGATATTAAATCCTTGTTTGCCCCTTTTCCAAAAGGCAGGCTGTAACCTATATTAAGGCTTGCAAAGAGCTGTGATATAGATGAATAGAGTGCAACCATAAACAATATTATTACACATGCTATATAAAAATTACCATTCACTCCATATTTTAATGTACCATAGTGGAATGTTGCCATAGCAGTTTTAATTTCAGCCCATCCAATACCAGAAAGTTTTGGCAGCCCTGAAAGTATTATTGAAAATATTATTACTGCCGCATCTGTAATAAAGAACAACATTGCAGTAATTATTTTACTATAGTAAAGTTTTACAGGTGATACAGGAAGGGTATGCATAAGATAACCTTCATCCCGCAAAAGATTATTTCTGTATCTTAATACTACCATGACTAATGTAATAACACATATTGAAATAGCAGATAATATAAGCATGAAGGCTGAAGCTGCAAATAACATTCTGCTTATGCCTTTAAAAGTACCATATGGTATATCAGATATAATTAACATAATCCTTGCAAAAAGGGCACATAATACTATAAATGCATATGCTGAAGTAATTATACGGCTGCCTGATTTTAAATCATATTTAATTAATTTCCCTAACATGCAAACACCTCCCTGAATAATGAGTCAACTGATTTTCCTTTATTGCTTCTTATATCATCTACACTTTCATGTAGCACCATCTGCCCATTTTTTATAAATATAACATCATCAAGCACTTTTTCCACATCACTTATAAGATGTGTAGATATAATTACCCCTGCTTTTTCATTATAATTTTTAAGTATTGTCCTTAAAATAAAATCCCTGGCAGCAGGGTCAACACCTCCCATTGGTTCATCCAGCAGGTAAAGTTTTGCCTTCCTGCTCATAACAAGTACAAGCTGTACCTTTTCCCTGTTGCCCTTTGACAAAGTCCTTATCCTGGCAGCAGGGCTTATATCAAGGCTTTTTAACATCCCTTCTGCTGTATCACTTGAAAAGTCATTATAAAAATCACTAAAAAACTTTATAGTTTCACTTACCTTCATCCCAGGCGTAAAATATGGACGCTCGGGAAGGTATGAAACTATTTTTTTACTTTCAATGCCAATTTTGCTTCCTCCTGCAAGGACTTCGCCTTCATCTGCATTCAGAATACCAGCTATTACTTTAATTAATGTTGTCTTTCCACTTCCATTAGGACCAAGCAGCCCTGTAATTTTTCCGCTTTCAACAGATACTGATAAATTATTTATTGCAATTTTGCTTCCATATCTTTTCGTTAAATTACGGCATTCTAAGATATTTTCCATTTTAATCTACTTTCCTTTCTTCTTATAAACTTACAGGCTATTATCCTGCCAGTACTTTTCAATAAACCTGATACAGTCTTCCATTGAATAGCCAAGTTTTTTCATATTTTCCACAAATATCTTAATACATTCCATCATCATTTCCTCCTGTAAATTATTAGCATTAGACGGGTTATCAGATACATACCTGCCAGATGTCCTTTTTGAACATAAAAGCCCTTCTCTTTCAAGCTCTGAAAGGGCTTTCTGCATGGTATTAGGATTTACTTTCGCTTCAACTGCAAGTTCCCTTACAGAGGGAAGTTTATCACCAGCTTTAAGGATGCCTGTTGCAATCATTGCTTTAATCTGCTCCATAATCTGCTGGTAAATAGGAAAGTCATTATTAAACTTCCATTCCAAACAAATACCTCCCTTTTTGTATTATTGTATTATATATATAATACAATAATACAGTAAGACGATTTTGTCAATAGTTTTTTAAAGCCCCTGCGTTTTTCTGTTTAGCAGGGGCTTTAACTTATAATAGATTAGCTGTTCTATGTAGCATTTTTATATATTCCTGTTCTGTTTTATATCCAAGGAACATTTTTTTAAAACTTACAGAATGCATATATTCATTTAATTTTATTATATCTGGTTTTAATTGTTCATATTCATTTCCATATGTTTCTTTTAACGTACAAACTGTTTTATGGAATGTAACTCCAGAAGGGAAATATATTCCATTTGCAGATTTGCCTTTAAAACAGGAATCATGGTCAAAAACCGGAAACAGCGCAACTGCTTTTCTGTTCTTAACCAGGACTCCATAATTATCCCTGTTCCTGTCAGTATTTAAAGTGATATAATCAAATAACTGCATTCTTATAAAATTCAATGGGTCTGTTTCCATAAAATACTTATATGCCATATTGTTAATATGTAATCTTGTTTCCCCATAATACTCCAATATGTCCCTGCATGGAACCATCTCATTTTCTTCTGATGTCAGTATCTTGCAAATGGAACATGCCATTCCCATATATTTTGTTTTTCTGTAACATACACTTGGCAGCTTTAACTCTTTTGCAATATAGTACGATATTACTTCAGAATTTATCTCATCTTCTGTTTCTGCCTTACACATAAATATTTTCCTGCCCTGCCTTAAAAAGCACTTTGCTTTAGTGCCTTTATTCATAAGTTCACCAGAGTTAATCCTGTTTGCTATGCTGCTGCCTTCTGCAATTCCTGTCAGCGCAACCCTGCCTATATGTGTTGGCAGCATATTTCTATATAAACTTACATTTTTCCATTTCTCATCAGAATCTGCCCTGCAAATCCAGTAATTGTCCCTTAAAGATGCTGCCCCGCTTTTAATGCATATATTTACTTCATTATCTCCAGCAAGCCCGCATATCTTTAAAATCCAGTTGTAATTTTTCCTGTTTCTTGCCATCACCCTGCCAGCACAAAACGACTTTATCATTCCATATAATGGTTCTTTATTTATAATTGAAAAAGGCAGCAGCCCATGATTTATTACATGCACATTTTCTGATTTTGTATTAAAAGCAAGCACATTTTCATCTTTATATTTTAAATAATATTTTGTATGCCTGAAAGTTCTCATCCAATTAAATCCTCCTTTGTAAACTTTTGCTATTATCCATAACCGTTAACCACCATATTCCGGGCATGAATTATGCCAAAAATATGGTGGTTTTACGCCATTTTATAATATTTATGACACTTCCTCTTGTTTTGTACATTGTGCCAGGAATGCGCAGTGGCATTCTTAGGTATAATAAATAATGTATGGGATACCTGGTATTAGTTATATTATAGTTATATATTAACATATTATAATTAATAAGTAAATTTTTTTATTATATTACAGTTTTGCACGTTTTTTTCAAAATGTGTGCATTAATATTCCAGGAGGTATTTTTATGTGTACAGCAGCAACTTATTTAACAGAGGACTTCTATTTTGGACGTACATTAGATTATGAATTTTCCTATGTTGATGAAGTAACAATAACACCACGCAACTATCCTTTTAGTTTCCGAAATGCAGGAACTATGAGTTCACACTATGCAATAATCGGAATAGCATATGTCCTGGATAATTACCCATTATATTATGATGGAGTTAATGAAAAAGGGCTTTGCATAGCTGGGCTTAATTTTCCAGATAATGCAGTATACAGGGAAGAAATGAAGAATATGTACAATGTGGCACAATTTGAATTTATTCCCTGGATACTTGGGCAATGTTCTACAATTGAAGAAGTAAAAAAACTGCTTGTAAAAACAAATATTACTAAAACCCAGTTTAAGGATAACCTTCCCGTTGCACAGCTTCACTGGCTGGTTGCAGATAAAAACAGTTCAATTACAGTAGAACCTGGGAAAGATGGCATAAAATTTTATGATAACCCTGTAGGGATACTTACTAATAATCCACCTTTTAATGAACAGATGGTGTACCTGAATAACTTTATGTCTTTATCAGTAAAGCCCCCATTAAACAACTTTTCATCTAAACTTGACCTTCATCCTTATTGCAGGGGAATGGGGGCAATCGGGCTTCCAGGCGACCTGTCATCACCATCACGTTTTGTAAGGGCAGCATTTACAAAGATGAATTCTGTATGCAATGGTTCTGATTCTGAAAGCATAGGACAGTTTTTTCACATTCTCGGTTCTGTCAGCCAGCAGCGTGGATGCTGTGAAACAGAGTGCGGTGAATATGAATATACGATTTATACTTCCTGTTGTAATGCAGATAAGGGAATTTATTATTATACAACGTACTATAACCACCAGATTAGCGGCATAAACCTATATCATGAAAACCTGGATGATAATATGCCTATCAGGTATTCAATGATAGACAAGGAACAGATAATGATGCAGAATTAAATTATGTACACTTGTAACTTATCACCAGATATTGTAATATAAAAGGCACAGGCACTTTTTTAGTATTTGTGCTTTTTATATTATTTTAAATCTGGAGCATAGTTTTGGACAGTAAGGAACAGAGCAGAAATGAGGAGTATTATGTTAAAAGAATATTTTGATTTATTAGAAGCTGTTAAAGCACAGAAAAATTTTAAAGCTGTAATTTTTGATATGGACGGTCTTGTATTTGATACAGAAAGGCTATTTATGGAACAGCTTGCTGTAGTAATGAAAGAAAAGGGCTACACACTTACACAAGATATATATAAACAGACCCTTGGCACATCAGGAAGCAGGCTTAAAAATATTATGTATTCTTATTATGGTGGTGACTATCCATTTAAAGAATGTGGAAATGCTGCCCAGGAGCGTGTCTGCATGATTGCTGAAACCACCGGGCTTACTGTAAAACCACAAATCAGGGAGCTTCTTATAATGCTTAAGGATAAAAATATTCCATGTACAATAGCCTCTTCAACAAATTCTGCAACCGCCGCAAAATACTTAGAAAACACTGGATTAACTGGGTATTTTAGCAAAATTACAGGCGGTGAAATGGTTAAATATTCAAAACCTGAGCCAGATATATTCTTAATGGCATGTGAAAAATTAAAAATAGCACCACGTGAAGCACTTGTGCTTGAAGATTCAGAAAATGGTGTTAAAGCAGCAGTAGCAGCAGGAATACCCGTAATATGTATTCCTGACTTAAAAGAGCCTGCAAGTGAAGTGCTTAATCTTGCGGCTGCAGTAGTAAGAAGAAAATAATTGCAGCAATTATTCACCTGCCATCCCTGCAAGCTTTTATTATCTGGTTACATGACGATATTTCAAGAAAAAGCATTATAGTTATTAATAATGCTGCAATGCTAAATACTGCAAGCCCGGCAGATATTCCTGTTATAATAATCTGGCGCAGGCATATTATTACAAGCATAAATGCAATAAAAAACGCTATTGCGCCATATGCCCTTAATGTAACCACATGAGAACGTATCCATTCCTTATATTCTGTTTTAAACTGGCTGTTTTCATTATAACTGCTTCCAGAAACTTTGTGCTTTATAAGAAATATTTTAAATGAAAAACGCATATAACTTTCAACTGCTTTATTTATTTCTGCTGGTTTACGTAACATTACCGCATAGCATATTGCTACAAATAAAGAAAAATTACTACTGTATATAACATTATGAACGCCTGAAGCCAAAAGAAGGGCTGCTGTAATTATAAACATCTGGAACAAAGATAAATTTACAGACCAGTAAATTTCTTTATCAAGGTATAAAGACATGGCTTGTAATACTAATATAACCACTGATATTAAATAACATGTAATACTAAATATCGATATACTTTTTTTAATATTTCCTTTATATGAATAAAGCAGTTTTCTTGTATAAAACCGTATAAGTGAATTACATGTAATTATAACTGCACAAAATATAACTGGCATGGACATTGGGATTTTTTCACTAAATGCTTCTTTATTAATTCCTGTTAAATATAAAAATGTACATTTAACAGTGCCCCATATAAAAAGACAATAGAAAAAACTGGTAACCTGGCTAAGAATATAGTATATAAAAAATAAAGGCTGGCACTGCCTGAGCATATCTTTAGTATAACGTGCAATGCTGCTGCCTGTAAACTTACTTATTGCTATATTATTCTTTTCTGCATTGCTAAACCGCACACTTTCCATTTTTAATGTACTTTTTATATCCTCTTCTGTAATAAATGCTTCTGCTTCTTCCCTGAAGTTCTTTTCAAACTGCTTATAAACAGTTTCATATTCTTTATCCATAAACAATCCCCCATGCCGCTAAATAATATTGCTGTGTTTTAATATACCACAAAACAGGCAATTTATCTACAATTAAGATATTATTCTGGGTTTTACTATAAATTTGCAATTACAGGTTTCACGTGCCAGATGCCAGCAATATTCTGGCTCTGGCACAGAAACCGTCCATTTTGCATAAACACAGGATAACTGAAAATTATCTTATGTTTATGGATTTTTTGCACATAAGGTCTGCTTATTTCTTCATAAAGGATTTCAAAAACTCAAATTGCTTCATCTGTGCAGGTGAAAGTTCTGCCAGAAACAGTTGTGAAAGCAGTTCGTTTTCCTGTTGTGTAAATGAAATGTTTTCCTGTTTTAACTTCATATTCCAGCTTGTTACCACAGGAAGTGCATCGTTTATATTTTTTCCTTTAAGCATGTTAAATAATTCTTCTACTTTTTGCCGCTTTTTTGCATCCATGCTAAGAAACGCCTGGCTATTTCTCCAATTCTCCAATTTAGCCTCCTTTTTGCACTAAAATGTGCATAAAATACTATGAATTTCCCATTATTCCCTGAAGCTGTTCAAAAGCCGCTTTCTGTTCAGGAGGAAGTTGTGACATAAGAAATTCCATCATAAAATTACCACCTGGCGTATTATTTTTATTCAGGTTGCTGCTTATTGACCCAAGCCCATTGATAAGCTGGAATAATATACTTAATGGTGTAGTACTGTTATTACTTATTTCAGATGCCTCTAACATATCAGGGTGTGAATGTGCAAAATCCCTATAACTCTTAAAAAGCTTATCTGCATGTATAAAATTAAGCAAAATCTGTATTGTTTCTGATTCTTTTTTAGTACAGAATTGTTTTATATTCATAAGCATTGCTTCCGGGTCAGGCATAAACGGCGGCCTGTTTTCTGCACCTTCAATATCGCACCCCTCCAGCTCTGGTGATGGTGGCTGCATTGCAAGGCTGACAAGTGAATTTGCCTGTAACAATATCTCCATTGCATGTCTGTTTTCAGGTGGTACATATGGAAGCGCAGCCCTTAACATCTCCATATGGCGTTCACGTTCATTTGGTATTGGCATAAAAACCTCCTTAAAAATGACTTCTGCTATAATCTATGTTATTTAACAGTCATTTATTACTGCAATATTATAACAGTACAGCCTTCCATAAAATACCGGGAGTTAATATAAAGGAGTTAATACCAAAAACAGGCACATAAGAAATTTTATGTGCCTGTTTTATGAAATCCAGCAAACATATGTGCAACAGTTTATGCTGGTACTGTATATTAATATTTTCCAATATCACCATCAAGTGAAATAATCTGCTCATTATAGCTGCTGTCTGTATAACTGTCAGCAGGATAATTTGATACAGGTATCTCAGTTCTAGGAGTAACAGGTATGCTGTTGGCAATATTTCCGCCAAGCCCTGTTTTAAGTTTATATTGTGTCATCTGGTTTCTAAGGTTCATAGCCTGGTTTGAAAGCTCTTCACTTGCAGATGCACACTGCTCACTTGTAGCTGAGTTTGTCTGTACTACTGTAGAAACCTGGCCAATTGCCTGGTCAATCTGTGAAACAGCCGTTGCCTGGTCATTAGAAGATATTGCAATATTGTTAATTATGCCTGCAACCTCTTCAATAGAATCCACAATCCTGTCAAGTGCTTCTGCTGTTTCAGAAGCAAGCTGCCTTCCGTTTCCTACCTTGCGGATGGAATCTTCAATCATTTCTGCAGTTTCGCTTGCAGCAGAACCACATTTTGCAGCAAGGTTTCTTACTTCCTCTGCAACAACTGCAAAACCTTTTCCATGTACACCTGCACGTGCTGCCTCAACAGCTGCATTTAATGCAAGTATATTTGTCTGGAATGCAATATCATCAATAGTTTTAATAATCTTGGAAATTGTTTCAGAGGAATCATTAATATCATTCATAGCGCCAGTTAATGATTTCATCTGCCCATTTCCATCTTCTGCCATATTCTTTACTGTATTAACAAGGTCATTAGCTGTAGTTGCCTCAGAAGCATTTTTCTTTGTTTTCTCTGCAATCTCATTGATTGAAGCTGTTACCTGCTGTAATGCACTTGCCTGTTCAGTTGAACCCTGTGCAAGAGCCTGGCTTGCATTAGCAACCTGTTCAGCACCAATAGTTACCTGCATTGTAGATTCCTGTACGCTTCCAAGTGACTTGTTATTATTCTCAACAAGCCTCTGTAATGCCTTGCCAAGAAGATCCTTTTCACTTCTTGGTGTTACATCAATAGTCAAGTCACCTCTTGATATGGCATCTGCAACTGCTGCCTGCTCTTTAATAGTTTCTGCCATATTGCTAAAAGCGTCCATAAGCTCACCAAGGTCGTCATCATGCATCTTAGTACAATCTGTATCTACATCACCAACAGCCAGCTTCCTTGCAGCAACTGAAAGCTTTGAAACTGGTCCTGTAATAGTCCTTGTAATTGAAAGACAAAGTACCATCATAACAATAATACATACTACACAAATCATAATAAGCACAAATGCCAGTGACCGTACAGTAGTATCAATCCTTACAGACTCTGCATCAGCTTCTGCTACCATATCAGCAATTATACTGTCAAATACTCCACTTGCTTCCTCAGCAATAACCATACTGTTATTCTCAATTTCTTCTTCTGCTGATGTAAAGTCTTTAGCATTTGTAAAAGAAATTACGGCATCTGTAGACTCTTGAAATTTGCTGATACATTCAACAAGCGTTTCAAATCCTTCCTGTATGCCCTCATCATACTGGTCAAGATATACCCTGAAAGTTTCAAACTTTGTATCTATTGATGCAAACTCCTCATCAATCAGCTTAATTGTTTCCTGTTGTTTATCTGGCATGTCTTTATAGATACCTATCAGGTTACGTACATTTGTCCTTATCTGGTTAAAATATGTAAATGTATCGCTTAATGCTATTTCACGGTCAGCATAGACAACATAACGCCTTGTACGTTCCTCATTGGTAGTCTGGAGGATTTTAATACTTGCTATAGCAATAATCACTGTAAACAGTAGCGCAACACCGCCAAACGTTAATAACTTGCTTCTGACTGTCATGTCACTAAACTTAAATCTTTTTTTCATGTTAGATGCCTCCGTTTTATTTCTGTTTTTACTCATCTTTTTTCCCCCTGTTAATCCCTATTGTTCTTCCTCCTGGTTCTCTTCCCCAGGTATCTCTATAGCTGCATCCTCAATAAGCCGTTCTGGGTCAAGCAGCAGCTTCACTGTATTTCCTGTCTTAGCAAGACCATATACATATTTATTCTGTTCTTTCCCTTTATGTCCCAGCGTTGGAGGCGGCATAATATCACTATCCATTATTGTATCAACCTCTGCTATTTCTTCAACAATAAGCCCGATAGTAGTGGATTTTACATTAATAACAATAATACATGTCCTGTCAGTATAATCCTTCTGGCTCATCTCAAACCTTACCCGGACATCAATAACAGGAATAATCTTACCCCGGAGGTTAATAAGGCCTTTTATATAATCTTCCGCTTCAGGTATAGCTGTAATTGGCTGCATTACAATAATTTCATTAACATAGCTTATGCTTATGCCATAATACTCATTACCTGTCCGGAAAGTCATAAACTTCCCTTTCTGGGTATCCTCTTCCTCCATCACCTCTTCCAAAACTTCCTCTGCCATTATATATTAACTCCTTTCTTAGTTATGCATTATTCCACTGCATACTCTTAACAAGGCAGTTTATTTATAATCCAATTTATCCTGCCTGCTTTTTGTGGAAGATGTTCTGGTTATAGTCTGCTTTCCCCCACACAAAAACAATACCAGAAGCATTATATACCAGTGGTGTTTATAGTGGGTACAGCTACGTAAATATAATTCTCCTTTCCCCTTTATTCTCACCTGGGCACTATATTCCAGGTTTATTTTTGCACAGTTTAACCACTTTCAATTATAATTCTAATATCTTGGTTTGTCAATATTGCCAATAATTTTTACGTCCGTTTCATAAATTTCCAGTTATCCTGTGTTTGTGTAAAAACGGACGGTTT
>CAJTXH010000066.1 GCA_910580005.1 uncultured Lachnospiraceae bacterium
ACAGGATAACTGGAAATTTATGAAACGGACGTGATCCTGCATATATTTAATATATACAAAACTTTTTATATTTTATATACTATATTAGAAAGGAAGAAAAATACGTATGGATATAAACCCAGAAAAAAACGATGGTGCTGGTATGCAGGATAATAAAGGACATATTACAGACAAGCTGGAAACAAAGTCTTGTAAACCAGATAAAACTACAAACAGTACAAGCCAGTTCCTGCCACTTGATGAACTGGTATATGCACCACTGGAAGCAGTTGCTTTATCTAATATGAACCTCAGTACATCACTTATTGATAATATTAAAAGCCTTGCAACTGTAAAACACATTGGCAATGAGGAAGTATTGTTTTTAAAAAAGCTTAATATAGAATATGACAAGCTTCACCCATCTGGAAACAATGACACATATATAGAAAAGGTTGAAATGCAAGTACCGCTTTTGTCACTTATACAAATTCCCAGCCTTAATATTAAAAATGCCGAAGTAAATTTCCAGGCTGAAGTGGCTGTTTTAGAAGATGGTAAAAACAAGAAAAATATTGTTGGAAGAATCTGTTCCCCACAGACAAGAACAACTGATGAGCTTCCTAAAATAGAATACAAAATAAAGTTAAAATCTGCTAGTGTAACAGAAGGTTATATGCGTATTACTGATGCACTTGATTCCAGCCCTGTTTCAAAAAAACTTGAAGCATATCCACTAACCAGCAGCAGAAATATACCAGAAGCATTACAAGCCAGCTTTGACCTGAAAAGAAACCTGCAAAAACAGGCAGATATTTTACATGGGCTTTATAATGATATTTCAAATTTTATTAAAGAAAATGAAACAGCAACTGAGTTAACAGATAACTGTGAATTTGATAAACAGAAATATCAAGATATAAAACAGAACATCCTTACTAAAATCATGGAGATTAAAAAAGTCTTACTGGAAAATAAAATTTCTGAATTAGAAGAAGGTGGGATTTACATTGCAGAATAATGACAAAAAAGCTTTGGAAGACATACACTTTGTAAAAACAGTTACTATTGGCAGTGTTAATCCTAATAATCCTTTATCAGTACAATCTAAACAGGCACAGGAAGACTTGCTGAACAAATGCCTTAATGAACCTCCAAAGGGCATAATTATCGGAAAAGATATTACAATTGGACGCTATGCAATCGGCGAACATGAACTGTCAATGCAGCAGACAACATACCATATTGGCTTCCAGCGGAAACCAGTCTGGTTACAGGACTAATGGCCAAACATATGGAAAATGAATTAAAACAATATATTAGCAGTTTAAAAACACACCTTAATATCCTGCTTCTGGAAGAATACATTTCTGGGCTTGAATTTTATTTTATGCCCGATGGTTCTTTGAAAATGCTGGGCAGCATTCCCTGTCTTGCACTTACAGATTATACACCGGTATTTGTAGACAGGATAATTGTAAACAAAGTATAATAATTTTAAAAAGGAGGGTTATTATATGGCTATAGGCGATAAATTTTCAGGGCTTGATATGCAGAATTTAATTGGCGGCCCGCTCCGTGCAGCGGCAGATGCAAGCATGCAGCTTGCAGACAGCACTGCAAGTTTTATAAATAAAGTTGGTTTTGATGAAAATGGAAATACCAGAAAAGCATCTTTCCAGTTTGAGAAAAAGTCTTTTAATGAAGATGGTACAACAAATGAAGATGAGATGAAAATTGATGTTCCAATGCTTGCTATTGTCCCTATCCCAAACCTGCAGGTTGATGAGGTCAATATTTTATTTGACATGGAAGTAAAAGAAAGTGAAAAGAGCGAAAGTGCAACGGATTTGAGTGCAACGGCATCTGGTTCAATTAACCTTGGAATTGCCAAAATCAATATAAGCGGAAGTGTAAGTTCACACAGCTCTAATACCAGGAGTTCTGATAACTCCGCTAAATACCATGTTGATGTACGTGCAACAAACCACGGCACACCTGAAGGGCTTGCCAGGGTACTTGATATGATGGCAGCATCTGTATCACCATCACTTGTAACTTCAACACCTAAAGATGCCAATGGACAGGAGCTCCCTGCTGAAAGAAAAGAAAGGACAGAGAAAATTAAAGCACTCCGCCAGGAAATTATGATGCTTGAAACAAAACAGTCTGCAGCAGAAAAGTCCCTTACAGAACTTATAAATAAATTTAAGCGCATAGGAAGCCTGCAGCAGAACCAGTACCAGGCAAAATTACATGAATTAATTAACCAGGCAGAAAAAGATGAGGATAAAGAGGTTTTCAAGAAAAATCTTGATGAAATTAACAGGATATGGAATGATTTCCAGCTGCAAATTCCATCTGTAATTGAAATGATAGCATCTGACACGGCTTCTAAGGCTTCTAACGATGATACACTTTCAACATTGTTTGTATTAAAAGCTATTAGTGCTGATGGCAAAGAAACTGAAGATTATAAAGCAGCAGATGATAATTATTACAAACAGCTTGCTGCAGGACAAAATGCTGCTGTAAAAGCACAAACCAGCTTAAATAATCTTTCAATACAATATACTGGACAAAAAATAAATTATAACAACCTGATTTCTGGAATTGATACAGATACACCATCCCCAGAACAAGTAACACAAAGCTATCCAGGAAATAACATCCATGCCGGGGAAACCGCTAACAAACTTTTAGATATAATAGATAATACAGCAGACAACATTATAAGCAATACTTCTAAGGAATAAATAATATTTTACATATAAAGATAATGCCGTTTCTGCCTGGTATTATATAATTACCAGGTAAAAACGGCATTTTGCATATCTTTAAAACACATATTATTAGAAATGGAATTCAACATTTGAAAACATTTTTCCTTTTGTATACATGTCAACCTGCTGCTTTTTAGTTGTAAAATCTTTTGATGGCACATCTGCTGGTTTTTTTGTTGCTTCAGCTGTGTTCTGGCTGGATTTGGAATCTTTTCTGCCTGCCTCTTTTACAGCCTGCTTCATTTCATTTATAGCACCACTTATAATATTCATCTTCGCACCAGAGATTTTAGCTACTTTGTTCTCTAAAGACTGCACTTCGCTTTTTTTAGCTTCCACATAACCACCATTAGCTTCTGCCTGCCTTATTTCGCCCTGGAGAACCTGTACCCTGTTTTCCAGTTCATTAGAAATATTGTCAGCCAGTTCTGCCTTGTCTATTGCAGCATCTGCTGAAATAACTGACTTCATATGCCTTGATGATATTCCTGGTGATGAAGAAGCATTGCTCTCTATATGTACAGTTCCCGGCTTCTCCTGCTGCCCTGGCAATGTTTCTTCACTATTGCTTTCCTCTTCTGCTGCTTTCTGTTGCTTCTCCCTTCGGAGCTCTGCCTTACGCTCCCTGAGCATATTGTTCAGCTCCATAATCTGCTTTTGTATTTCCTGGCGTTTTTTTGCCTTTTCATCAGAACTCATCTCATTATTAGCAGACAGCTTCTGGAGCTGTGTCTGCGCACTTGCAATCTGGTTCTGGAAACTCTTTGTTTCAGAATCCGTTGCCACTGCTGCTGTCTGGCTGTTCATTGTTCCTTTATATTGTTGTACTTCTGTTGTATCAGTTCCGCCAATTTTCATATCTGTGGACCTCCTTTCCATTTAAACCTGTGCCAGCATGGCACTAACTTGTTTTCCACATTCCTTAATCCAGAACTAATAATATTAATTCTATTATATAACAAAATATATAAATTGCAAATACATTAAAATATTTTTTCATTACAAAAAGACTGGATGCTTTTATTTTATAAGCCTGTGCAGATACTTTTTCTCTACTGTTATTAACATTGACAAGTCTGGTGTTAATGTAATATCAGGGTCTGGATTTACTATAAGTTCCCCATCTTTACGTATTGCAATAACATTAATATGTTCTCTGCCACGTAAATCCAGTTCACGTAATGTGCATCCTGCCCATTCAGGTTTTATATTTATCTCTAACATTTTAATTGTTTCTGAAAGCTCAACAAAATCCAGTACATTTCCTGTTGCAAGATGTCTTGCAGTCCTTATTCCTGTTTCAAGCTCAGGGCGCACTACTTTATCTGCCCCCACCTTTTTTAATATTTTAGAATGGGTTTCATCCTGTGACTTTGCAATTACATAAGGCACACCTGCTTCCTTTGCAAAAATCGTTGCAAGTATGCTTGCATCAAGGCTTCTTGTAATTGCAACTACAACTGCATCCATATTTGAAATACCCAGGGATTCCATAGCTTCTGTATCACGGATATCAACTGCCACAGCACATGTTACAATATCTGCAAGGGCATGTACCCTTTCTTTATCATTATCAATAGCCAGTACATCAGCACCAGCATTAGCAAGTTCTGTTGCAACACTGCGCCCAAACTTTCCCAGTCCAAAAACTGCAAATGATTTGTCCATACTTTTTCCTCCATTACCTTACACTAATAATATAAATACCTGGCAACATGCCATTTTTATTATCCAACAGTAATATCCTCATGCGGATATGAAAAATATTTACTGCCCTGCTGCTGCCTGTTAAAAAATATTACCATAGATATAGGGCCTATCCTTCCAAGGTACATACAAAAAGTTATTATCAATTTGCCTGCCACTCCCATTGCAGCAGTAAAATCCCTTGACAGCCCGACTGTAGCAACTGCACTTGTTGCCTCAAATGTTGCGTCAAGCAGTGAACCTCCTTCCGCAAGGTGCAGTGCAAATACTGCTATTAACAGTGCTGTAAGGCTTACTACTGTTACGGCAAGTGCCTTCTGTACTGTTTTATGAGGAATAGTCCTGTTAAATACAACAAGATGTGTGCTTCCTTTTATCGTTGCACGTGTACTTAAAAATAATACTGCAAATGTTGTTGTTTTAATCCCTCCTGATGTACTTATAGAAGAACCTCCTATAAACATAAGGAACAGACAAATAATAATTGTTGAACTATGCATCCCAGCCTGTGAAAATGTTATAAACCCTGCTGTCCTAAGCACTACTGACTGGAAAAAGCTTGCCAGGATTTTATTGCCCATGCCCATATTGCCAATAGTATCCGGGTTATTAAATTCCAAAGCAAATACAAGGGCGGCACCGCATGTTATAAGGAAAAATGTTGTTATAATTACTATTTTAGAATGAAGGTGAAGCTTTTTAACAGCCATTTTTGCTGTATATTCATGCTGTACTAATTTATTTATATTATTTGTAACATCCCACCATACCAAAAAGCCTATGCCTCCTGTTATTACAAGGCACATTGTCACAATATTTATCCAGGCATTTGATGCATATGGTATAAAGCTGTCACTGCCAAGTATATCAATTCCTGCATTGCAGAATGCAGATACTGAATGGAAAACAGAATACCATATGCCTTTTATAATGCCATACTGCGGAATAAATACAAGTGCATAACAGCCAGCGCCAATACCCTCAACTAAAAATGTACCTTTAAATATCCTCTGGAGAAATTTAACAAGCCCACTAAGCGTATCAAGGTTTAAGGCATCTTCAAGCAGCATACGGTCTCTTAAAGTTATTCTTCTGCCAATAACCATCATTATGCCTGTTGTAAATGAAACTATGCCAAGACCCCCAAGCTGTATAAGCACAAGTATGATAATCTTGCCAAACAGGCTCCAGTGCGTTGCTGTTGTGACAACAACAAGCCCTGTTACACACACAGATGTTGCTGATGTAAAAAGACTGTCAATAAAAGGCGTAAATTCTCCACTTGCAGAAGATAATGGCAACGAAAGGATTACTGCACCTATAAGTATTGCACTTATAAAACCTAGGGCAATTACCTGTGTAGTTGACAACTGCCGGTTAATCTTCTTTAATGATCCCATCTATTATAACCCCCACTTAACTATATGCATTAATCCTGTAATTCCAGCTTATTAGAAATATTATTTATAATATAAAACCCTTTTGAATTAAGGCTGTCTTCTCTGTTATAAAGCATTGGTGTATCATCCATCTGCATGAATATAGCCCCTGCTTCTTCTGCTATACACTGCATTGCTGCTGTATCCCACTCCATTGTAGGGTTAAACCTGTAATAAACTTCTGCACCGCCTTTTGCTACAATACAGCCTTTAAGGGAGCTTCCCATTTTTACAAAATTAGATATTTTATATTTCCCAATAAGCCTGTCCATCTGTGCACATCCATGTGAACTGCTCATTACAAGGCGTATTTTATCTATATCTGTGCATTCTGATACTTTAATCTGTACTGAATTCCCATTCCTGTTATCAAGAAATGCACCTTTTCCCTGGGCAGCATAATATAATTCACCTGTTACAGGCACATATATAACACCCATTACGGATTTATGTTTATAAGAAAGGGCAATATTAACAGTAAACTGCCCATTTCTTTTTATAAATTCCTTAGTTCCGTCAAGTGGGTCAACTACAAAACAAAAATCATTATCAAGGCGGCTTCTGTCATCCTTTTCTTCTTCAGATAAAATACTGTATTCTGGAAATTCCTTTCTGAGCATATCTATAATTATTTTATTGGAAGCCTTGTCAGCAGCAGTAAGGGGCATATTACCATCTTTATAAGTTACCTGCATGTCCCCTGCATTATTATAAACATCCATAATAGCATGTCCTGCCTCAATAGATGCCTTTATAGATACTTCCAGTTCCCTTTGCAAATCCATAGCTTTCCTCTTTTCTGATACAATATATAAAATTACATGTATTCTTCCAGTTTCTCCATTATATAGTCTACTGACTCTTCTATACTCTTTCCTGTTGTATCTATTTCAATCTGAGGGTTCTCAGGTGCTTCATATGGGCTTGAAATACCTGAAAAGTTAGGGATATCACCGCTTCTTGCTTTCTTATAAAGCCCTTTGACATCACGTTTTTCACACTCTTCAATAGGTGTACTTATATAAATCTCAATAAAGCTGTCACTTCCAATAATATCTTTTGCATTGCGCCTGTCAAGACGGAATGGTGATATAAATGATGTGAGCACAATTATCCCTGCATCATTCATAAGCTTTGAGACTTCTGCAATACGCCTTATATTCTCTATTCTGTCCTGCTCTTTAAAGCCCAGGTTTTTATTAAGCCCCATACGGATATTGTCACCATCAAGCACCATTGTATGCTTCCCATCTGCATAAAGTTTCTTCTCAAGCTCATTGACTATTGTTGACTTTCCTGCGCCAGACAGCCCTGTAAGCCAGATTGTAACTGGTTTCTGGGACTTCTGCCCTGCACGGAGCTCACGTGTTATATCCATATTATGCCATGTAAGGTTGTCATCCCTGCGCAGAGGATGTTCAACTACACCACATGAAGAAGTCATATTTGTTATACGGTCAATAAGGATAAAACTTCCAAGTTCCTTATGGTTCTTGAACTCATCAAATACAATTTTATCAGAACATGAAATATCACAGACTGCAATTTCATTTTTATAAAGCTTGTCTGTCTGTACATGGTTTCCTTCATTTACATCAATCTTATATTTAATGTTCATAACAACGGCTGGAACCATTTTAGTACCAATTTTAAGGAAATAATTCTTACCTGCAACAAGTTTTGTATCATCCATCCAGAGAAGCTTTGCAGTAAACATCTTTCCCACTGCCAGTCCGGCATCCTTACAAAGCATACAGCCACGTGACACATCCACTTCCCTGTCAAGCTGTATTGTAACCGCCTGTCCTTTAAATGTACTTCCTGCTTTCTCATTAGTTATAAATGCATTCTGGTTATATATAGCCTTGACTTTGGCAGTTTCGCCACTCGGAAGTGAAACTATCTCATCACCTTCTGAAATACTTCCTGACTCAATCTGTCCCTGGAAGCCACGGAATGTATGGTCTGGGCGGCACACCCTCTGTACAGGCATGGCAAATCCTGCGCCCTCCGCTTCAGCAGACACATTTATATTTTCAAGGTAATTAAGAAGTGTCCCTTCCTTAAACCAAGGCATTCTTGGTGATACATTAGTTATATTATCGCCTGCTGTAGCAGATACAGGTATTATAAACATTGAATCAAACTCATATTCTGCTGTCATTTTTTTAATATTTCTTGAAATATCTTTAAATATATTCTGGTCATAGTCTATAAGGTCCATCTTGTTAACAGCATACACAACATGCTTAATTCCCATAAGTGCACATATCCGTGTATGGCGTTTTGTCTGCACAAGTACGCCTTTTGACGCATCTATAAGGATAACCGCAAGGTCTGCAAATGAAGCCCCCACTGCCATATTCCTTGTATATTCCTCATGACCTGGCGTGTCTGCAACTATAAAACTTCTGTTGTCTGTAGTAAAATACCGGTATGCCACATCAATAGTAATTCCCTGCTCCCTTTCAGCCATAAGCCCGTCAAGAAGAAGCGAATAATCAACTGCGCCGCCTGTGCTCCCAACCTTGCTGTCAAGCTCAAGCGCCCTTTCCTGGTCTGCAAAAAGCAGTTTTGCATCATACAGCATATGGCCTATAAGAGTTGATTTGCCATCATCTACACTGCCGCATGTAATAAATTTAAGTAAACTCTGCATCTTAGAAATACCCCTCTCTCTTTCTTCTCTCCATGCTTCCTGCTGCCTCATTGTCAATTACCCTGCTTGTTCTTTCAGAAGACACTGCACTTAATGTTTCTTCTATAATTGCATCAAGCGTATCTGCATCCGACTCAATTCCCCCTGTAAGTGGATAACATCCAAGTGTACGGAAACGCACTTTTTTCATTACAGGTTCCTCACCAGGCTCTAACTTCATCCTGTCATCATCCACCATTATTATATTGCCGTCCCTGTAAACAACAGGGCGTTCTTTTGCAAAATAAAGTGATGGTATCTCAATATTTTCCCGTCTTATATATTGCCATATATCCTTTTCTGTCCAGTTAGAAAGAGGGAATACCCTTGTTTCTTCCCCTTTAAATATCTTTGTATTAAAAAGCTTCCACATCTCAGGCCTCTGGTTCTTAGGGTCCCATGCATGTGCGGAGTTCCTGAATGAGAAAATCCTTTCTTTTGCCCTGGATTTCTCTTCATCACGCCTCCCGCCACCAAATGCTGCCGTAAACTGGTATTTGTCAAGTGCCTGTTTAAGCGCCTGTGTTTTCATAATATCGGTATATGCAGAGCCGTGGTCAAAAGGGTTAATGCCCTGGCTTCTGCCTTCCTCATTAGTATATACAAGCATTTCCAGCCCGTATTTCTCTGCTATATGGTCACGGAACTGTATCATTTCTTTGAACTTCCATGTAGTATCTACATGAAGTAATGGGAAAGGAGGTTTCTCCGGGTAAAATGCTTTTAATGCAATATGAAGCATAACCGAACTGTCTTTTCCAATAGAATACAGCATAACAGGTTTTTCACACTCTGCTGCAACCTCACGCATAATATAGATTGCTTCTGCCTCCAGTTCATCTAAATGTGATAATTGGTTCATAATCTCCTCCATCTTATATTTAATTTGCGGATATGCTCTGGTGTCTGGCTTATTGTCCCTTTTTATCTTTCTTGCCAGTAATCCTGATTTCATTCCTGAGTTTATATGCCATGCCTTCACTTTCCACATATACAAAATATTCATCTGGTTTTAAACCATCAAGCATTATGGCAAAAAACATTTTTCTTTCCGCTGGCTCTATGTTCTGGTATTCCTGGACATATTTATTGCTTTCCCCAATAAAATATATCCTGTCTGCCATGCCTGGCATCATTGCAAAAAGGAACAAGCTGTCACATAACCTTGCTCTTCCAAAATATTCCCTGTCAATCTTTTCATCTGCCAGCGGCGGAAGCTGCCCTTCAAATTCTGCCGGTGGTGTTAAACTTCCTGCAATTACATCCCTGTTTATCTCTAATGCCTGGCAATAGTCCTCTATATGCG
The DNA here is from genome assembly GCA_910580005.1 of uncultured Lachnospiraceae bacterium. Classification (GTDB taxonomy): domain Bacteria; phylum Bacillota; class Clostridia; order Lachnospirales; family Lachnospiraceae; genus Butyribacter. The sequence continues at coordinate 9,913 of CAJTXH010000066.1, forward strand.
GATTAAATTCCCATGTACTTAAAAATGCCCTGGAAAATTCTGTCCTTTTGGTTATTTCACCACTTAAAGCATCTGCTTCAGATATACATGCTTTATATTCTAATTTTTTATTCTCTAAAATGCCTTCCGCCACGAGCATATATTTGCTGTCACCAGAATAAAATGCACTCCCATATCTTTGGGATTTCTCAAGTTCTATCTTGTCTTTCAGGCTGTAAGTCCTTTCTTCTTCGTTGATATGGATTACTTTGGCAACTGAGCTGTTTAATGGGCTGTGTCCTGTTTTAACCCCACTGGCTGAACATGTGTCAAATAATATAATGTCATATTCGCCACTGCAAACCCCTGGTACAGCCATATAATCAGGACACATGCAGATTGCACCACTTAGTCCAATCCCCCTTAAAAGGTATTTTTCTACAAATGTCCCTTTCCATGCTAAAGGGGGTGAAATTACCCATTTTAGTTTTCTTTTATCCCAGTCAAGTTTTAATATGCAGTGCAGTTTTTTTACTGTAACATACATCATGCCTTCATGGTATTCAAGCCTTGTAATATCTGCCCAGTTACTTATTGTACGGTATTTGTCACTTAAAACTGTAGAAATATCACACCTGTTAATGATTTTGCCACTGTCCATGTCAAGCTCTATAATACAATCGGAAATATGGTTTTTATCTGATGAGGTAACAAGGAACAGCGAATTGCCATCCTGCGCCACAGCACGCCCTATGCTGTATTCAAGCAGAAATGTCCTGTAAACCCTTCCCATATAATCTATTTCATGGTATCTGCATGGCTGCACTTTTCCAAAACTGTTCATGCGGTTTGCCGTCTTGTCAGCAAGCAGAAAACGCCCGTTCTGTAATGGTACCATCCCAAGCTTGCCTGTCTTGTACTGCAGCGAATAACGGATTTTCCCTTCACCATCAATTACTATTGGATTGAAGTTTATTCCATTTAAGAGAATAAATGGAAAATGTGACATTTGTTTGTCCGTTCCGCATACAATGCTTTTTAACCTGTCTGCCACAGGCGGCACATATATATTTATTACCCTGTGTTTTATAATATTGCCTTCTTCATCTATAAGCTGCAAATCCACCTTGTTATTCCTGCCCTGGTAAAGACCCATAATTGCCACCCTGTGCCGTGTGCCTGGTACAGAACTGCCTTCAAAGTTATATTCCGGGGTATCACCTTCCACACAGTAATGCACACTGTACTTTTTAGAAGAATTGAACAATATAAGGGCAGTCTGCTTTGCTGCCCCGTATGGGTCTGGTATTACAAGCAGATATTTAAAAGTATATAAATGCCTGTCCAGAATACGCTCAAAAGCATAATCTCTTACCTGTGAATGGAAACTTCTCTGCATTTCTTTACGCATAGGTGATATGATTTTTTTATTCTTCTTTGCCAGGACTTCACTTTCATACATCCTGTCAAGCTTATTTAAATCACTTTCACTATAAGTAACTTTAGAACCATTTTTAACTTCAATAAAATAATTGTCTAAAAATCCCATCCGGCAATCCCCATTTCTGTTTTATACATCCTGCTTATAATTTCATCGTAAGCTGTATTCTCTGCTTCTTTATATCTACACTTAATACTTTTACATCTACAATATCACCAACACTTACTATATCAAGAGGGTGTTTTACAAACTTGTTATTAGAAAGCTGTGATATATGTACAAGCCCGTCCTGGTGTACGCCTATATCTATAAATGCACCAAAATCAATTACGTTGCGCACTGTCCCCTTTAATACCATGCCCTCTTTTAAATCTTTCATTTCAAGCACATCTGTGCGCAATATTGGAAGTGGCATCTCATCACGTGGATCTCTTGCTGGTTTTTCCAATTCTTTAAGTATATCACAAAGTGTTATTTCACCAATTCCAAGTTCTGCCGCCACTGATTTTTTATCTTTTATCTTACCTGCAAGCCCACCATTACCACTTTGCTGTTTACTGCCTTTTTCTGTACCAGCAACAGGAATGCCGCCGTTTCCAAATGCTTTGGCAAATGCTGCACCAAATGCAGTATTTGTATTTTTAATTGTAAATTCCTTTTTCTTTTCTTTGCTTCCCTGTTTTTTACTATCTGTTTGTGCTGTTTTTCCTGCCTTTGCGGCATCTGCCTGTATCTTTTTCAAATCATCTGGTGTTATGCCAAGTCTGTCAAGAAGCTTTTCTGCTGCCTCATATGATTCAGGATGTACACTTGTTGCATCAAGCGGGTTGTCACCATCCTGTATACGCATAAAACCTGCACACTGTTCAAATGCTTTCGGTCCAAGCTTTGCAACCTTTAAAAGCTGCTTCCTGTTAGTAAATTTCCCATTTTCTTCCCTGTATATTACTATATTTTTAGCAACTGTCTTGGAAATTCCTGATATATATTCAAGCAATGGCGCTGATGCAGTATTCAAATCTACGCCAACTTTATTCACACAGTCTTCAACAACACCAGCCAGTGCTTCTGCAAGCTTTTTCTGGTTCATATCATGCTGGTACTGCCCTACGCCTATTGACTTTGGGTCAATCTTAACAAGTTCTGCAAGTGGGTCTTGCAGCCTTCTTGCTATTGATGCTGCGCTTCTCTGCCCTACGTCAAACTCTGGAAATTCTTCTGTTGCAAGCTTGCTGGCAGAATATACAGAAGCACCTGCTTCATTAACTATTACATATTGTACAGGTTCTTCTATTTCCTTTAAAATATCTGCAATAATCTGCTCAGACTCACGTGATGCTGTGCCATTGCCAACAGAAATAAGTGATATGCCATATTTACTAACTAACGTTTTAACCACCTTTTTAGTTTCTTCAATTTTATTTTGTGGTGCTGTAGGATATACGACTGTAGTATCAAGTACTTTGCCTGTGCTGTCAACTACTGCAAGCTTGCATCCTGTACGGAAAGCCGGGTCCCAGCCAAGCACATTCCTGCCTGCAACTGGTGGCTGCATAAGAAGCTGCCCTAAATTCTTTCCAAATACCTTAATTGCGCCATCCTCTGCCTTTTCCGTCAGTTCATTACGTATTTCACGCTCTATTGCAGGCGCAATTAACCTTTTATAACTATCTTCTATAGTATCCCTTAAAACTGCTGCCAGTGCTTCATTGGAAGTAGTTATTATCTTCTTGCCAAGGTAGCCAAGTATACGTTCTTCTGGTGCTTCCAGCTTTACTACAAGGAATTTCTCCTTTTCACCACGGTTTAACGCAAGTACCCTGTGCCCTGCAATCTTAGCAGCTTCCTCACTAAAATCATAGTACATTTCATAAACAGACTGCATCTCATTGTCCTTGGCAGCTGATACAATTCTTCCTTCTTCAAATGAAACTTTCCTTATATACATCCTGTATTCTGCATTATCAGAAATAATTTCCGCAATTATATCTTTTGCGCCTGCTATTGCATCTCCAGCATTATTTACTTCCTTTTCCTCTGAAATATAAGAAACAGCAAGGTCTTCTATACCCTCTGCCGTTTCCTGTGCCATAAAAATATTTGCAAGCCCCTCAAGCCCCTTTTCTTTAGCAATAGTTGCCCTTGTCCTTCTCTTAGGGCGGTATGGGCGGTAAAGGTCTTCCACAACAACCTGTGTCTGTGCCTCCAAAATCTGCTTTTTAAGTTCCTCTGTAAGCTTTCCCTGCTCCTCAATGCTGGCAAGCACTTGTTCCTTCTTCTCCTCAAGGTTCCTAAGGTATACCAGGCGTTCATATATATTACGTATCTGCTCATCATCCAGAGAGCCATGTGCCTCTTTCCTGTATCTCGCTATAAACGGAATAGTATTCCCCTCATCTATAAGATTTATTACTGCCTCAGCCTGTCCTGCCTTAATAGAAAGTTCACTTGCAATCTGTTTTGCAATATCCATAAAAATCCTCCATATAATAATATTATATAACATATAAGCGGCTATTATCAACAGCCGCCCAGTAAAACATTATAACTTTATCTAAACATAATATATACAAAAAATATAAAAATATCTTACTTCTCAAGTGAAAACGCATCATGTACAGCCTGTGCTGCAACCTCTGTATATTTCCTGTCAACAAGGACTGTTACACGTATTTCCGATGTAGAAATCTGGCGTATATTTACGCCTGCATCATAAAGCGCCTCAAACATCTTTGCTGCCACACCTGCATTAGACATCATTCCCGCACCTACTATTGAAACCTTAGAAACATCCCTCATAACTTCTGTTCTTGAACATTTAAGGCTTGTATTTGCATGGCGTTCTATTGTTTCCATTGCTGTATCTGCCATATCTTCTGTTACTGTAAAGCAGATATCCTGTGTACCATCATGCTCTACTGACTGGAGTATCATATCAACATTTACATTATGGTTTGCAAGATGCTGGAATAACTTAAATGCAACCCCTGGCTTGTTATCAAGGCCTTCAACTGCTATCTGTACCACATTCTTATCTGTAGCAACTCCGCTGACTAACATCTTCTCCATATTACTTTCCTCCTTAACTACTGTTCCTTCACTTGTATTTAAACTTGAACGCACAACAAGCTGCACACCATATTTCTTTGCCATCTCAACCGAACGGTTATGAAGCACACCTGCACCAAGGCTTGCAAGCTCAAGCATTTCATCATATGTGATTTCCTTAAGTTTACGTGCCTTTGGAACAACCCTTGGGTCTGCTGTAAATACTCCGTCTACATCTGTATAAATTTCACATGCATCTGCATGGAGTGCTGCTGCCAGTGCTACTGCTGTAGTATCAGAACCACCTCTGCCAAGCGTTGTGTAATCATCATATTTATTAATTCCCTGGAAACCTGTAATTACAACTATACGGCGGTTATCCAGTTCATTCTTTATTCTCTCTGTGTCAATCCTTTTAATCCTTGCAGTACCATAATCTGCTGTTGTATGCATTGCTACCTGGAATGCATTCATTGAAACTGCTGGCACTCCAAGGGAGTCCATTGCTATTGCCATAAGTGCCACTGATGTCTGCTCACCTGTTGTAAGGAGCATGTCAAGTTCACGCCTTGATGCCTTAGGATTAATATCCTTTGCCATGTCAAGCAGGACATCTGTCTGCTTTCCCATAGCAGATAAAACAACTACCACCTTATTGCCATTTTTATAATCTTCAATACAACGCTTTGCTACATTAAAAATCCTCTCTTTATTAGCAACCGATGTACCGCCAAATTTTTTAACTACTAACATATTGCCCTCCTAGTAATAATTACTGGTTATTGTAACAGCCTGCCCATAAGGGTATAGCCATGTTTCACCACATTACCGCTCTTTGCTGCATCTTTTTCATTATACAGCAAGCCAGTATTTTTATTAACTGTGCTGTCATAA
>CAJTXH010000067.1 GCA_910580005.1 uncultured Lachnospiraceae bacterium
GAGTTTCATACATCAATTTTACCAAGTTTGCTTGCTTAAGTTCGCACCTATGGGATATAGTCCCCCCGCTACTGCATGATTAAGCATAGCCGATAAGACTTTGTGGATAAGGGTAATACTTCCATTCCCAATGCCATCCTCCGTCATTTCCTGATAACAGTCCAGAATATGCGTTCTCCGTGCTGCCTGAATCTGCATCCCGGCAAACTTCTGTTTCCACATGTCTTTATTCTATACCTTTGTATAATTCTCAATGATACGGACAGCAATTTTCCCACGCTTTTGTTTCGTCCTGATATAGAAATCAAATAATTCATTAGCCATCATGCTGCCATACAAAATAGAAATCATGTCATACCTGTCCTGCTCAATCAGGGCTTCCTTTTCTCGCAGGGATAATTCTTTCTTCCTGCCCTGTGGCTGCGGTTCGCTCTCCACCAGCCACAATAACTCTGCAACCTTTGAAGCCAGCAGTTGCAGGTATTAATTTTTGTGTTTGCGCCAAAAGTTCTCTAAAGGCAGAAAAATCCACTTTACCTCTTGCTTTTGATAATGCAGCATTGCTTGCACTTTCAATACTGGCAACATGGCAAAAGTTAATTCTTTCAAAATCAAAGCTTGTGTTTGATAAACCTGATACAAAAATAACAATATCTGAAAAATTTATTTTTCTGTTTCTTATAAAATCTGTTTCCTTCTTTTTACGTTGTAATTTAAAAGTACCATCATTTACCAATTTTTGTATTAGATTTATTGCCTTTTTAATAATTAATTTCATATATCCTCACCTCAATTTATGTATTACTATATTGGCAATATATTTGGTAGTTTTTCATCTTATTAAGTTAATGACATTGCTTAACGCCTCCCCGCAGTATTACCGCAGGAACGACACTCCGAAGAAACGGCCTGCAAGAGAGAAAGAATATATCTGGACGGTGCGGGAGCTGCAGGGCGTGGCCTCATATGCACTAACTTACTTGTAAAAAAGAGAAAACTATGCCATAATAAAAGCCAGGGGGTAATTTATTATGGATATAAATATAGAAGAATTAATAAAACTTTTACCAGAAGGATACCAGCAGGCATGTTATGAAACAAAAGCAATAGAAAGAAAACGTACTGTACAGACACCAGAAGAACTTCTTGTGATGTGCCTGTATTATATTTATGGTGCTTCTTTAATGGAAACAAGCCAGCTGGCAAAAATGAATGGTACAGGGAAAATGGGTGATGTTGCATTTATGAAACGTTTTACAAAAAGCAGTGGATGGTTCCAGTGGATTTCAAAAAATATAAAAACAGGGTATATGTGCCATTACCAGAAACCAGGAATACTCCGGGAATATAATGTAACTGCCATAGATGCTTCTAGTGTATATACAAAAGGCGCTGTAAAACAGGCATGGCATCTCCATTATGCACTGGATTTGTTTTCATTAAACTGCCAGCAGTATAAAATAACAGATGAAAAAACAGGGGAAACATTAAAAAACTTTGAAATAAGGAAAAATGATTTAATAATAGCAGGCCGTGCATATGCAACAATAACAGGGATGGAATACTGTCTGGAAAACGGTGGGGATTTTATTTTAAGGATAAGGAACAAGGCATTTAACTTATATAATGCACAAGGCAGACAGGTATTCATTACGGACTGGCTTAAAACACTGGATGGAAGTGCTTCCTGTGCCATGTTTTATTACAGGGACAGCCAGAAAAATTATAAACCTGTAAGGATATGTGCACTTCCAAAAACGGAAGAAGAACTAAAGAAAGAAGAAAAAAGATTAAAACGGAAAGAAAGCAAAAAACAGATAAAAATTTCAGATGATACAAAATTTTCACACCATTACATGTTTGTTGCCACTTCACTTCCGAAAACATTTACAGCAGAAGATATCCTTTACATTTACCGTCTGCGCTGGCAGGTGGAAATGGTTTTTAAAAGATATAAATCCATCCTTGGTGCAGGAAGTGTGCCAGTGAAAACAAAAGAAGCAACAGAAGCATGGATAAACGGGAAAATGATGCTTGCATTGTTAATTGAAAAATTTATTGGCAATGTGGATTTTTCCCCCTCTGGGAAAAGCGGAAAAAAACAGGAGCATATGGAGGGAAACCAGACTGGCATTTCTGTTAATTTTTATTCTTACCATGCCAAAAATTAATCCTCCCTTTGGGGATGCCTTTCTAGAGTATTCTGTGGATTCTTTTGTTGAAAAGCGAAAAACGGACAGGTTACAGATGCCAGCATTTTCACTAAATTAGTGCATATGGTGCGTTGATGAGCGCAAAGGCTTATCGGGATAAAAAGGCTTTACCACTTGTGGAGAAATTGAAAGAAGTTGTAAAAAATCTGACAATCAAGTGCGTAAAGCTTACAGAGCAGAGCAAGAAGCTGACCTCCAAAGCAGACGGGCAACAAGTACAGATTAGCCGCTTGACGAATAAGGTCATGGAACAGAGCGACACCATAGACGGATTGCCGGGAGGGAATGAGTGTGCAGTTATAGCGTATGAAAGAACTTTGCAAAGAGCACAATAGCTTGTATGAAAAACAGAACGATTTTAAAGGATAGAAATGGAAGATTGTGAAATCATTAGGATGGTAAGGAATGTGGAGCGTGGCGGTTGCTATGCCCTGCATTTTATGGTTGAAAACAGAGGGTATGAGCGATATAATTGTATCGTAACAACAAAATCAGTCTGTTGAAACAAGATATAAACAGACTGGATATTTGCGGAGGTTTAAGATGAAAAAACAAATTAAATACTCAGTACAGTTGAGATAAACTGTTAGCAGATTGTTCTGAGGAAATATTAACTTGCTAGCAGTCACAACTGTACTGGTTATCTCATGAATTATATAGAACATGGTATTTTCCTTGATTTTAAATTGTTGGGACTTGAAAAAATCAGCAGGATAAGTTATCATGAATACCAAAAACCCGGAACGGGAAAGCTGGTGCAACGAATTGAAAATGGAGCAGATGCGGGAAAAGGCGTTGTATTTGATTTTTGGTTTGCAGTAATCAGGAATTTATTTCCGACAGTTTTATTTAGTATTTTGTTTATTTGTAAGATTGATAAAAGAATAACTATTGTTTTGTTGTCAGGCTACATCATCGTTTTTTTGTAACCAATATTCTTTTAAAATTTTTATATCAAATGAAAGAACGAATCTTGAATAATGAAGAAGCGTTAAACCGCTTTTTGGTGCGTGGTTTCATAGAAATGGTAGTATTCCGAATGGCGCATCAGTTCCCGGATGAGTTGCAAAAGGCCCAAGGGTCAAAGAAAGAAATCGTTGATACAAAGGTTAAAATGAATATGATTCATAAAGCCTTTTTTACGATTTTTGCGCTTCTTGCCGCTTGTCTGGATATTGCAGTTTTAGTGTACGCATGGCAGACAAAAAGTTTATCTGTAGGTGCGGTTGTTGCTTTGATAATATTGATTGATAATGCCTATACGCCGATTGCAATTTTTAATGTAATTTATGTGCAGTATAAATTGAATAAGGCTGCTTTCTCTAGGTATGGGGAGTTTTTGGATATGCAGGATGATAAGCAGCTTGATGGCGGGATTATTCCTAAACCTTTTTCGGGAGAAATATCAGTTAAGAAGTTGTCGTTTTGGTATGGAGAAAGGCAGATATTGAATAGTATCTCATTTGAAATACGGTCAGGTGATAAAGTAGCCCTTGTAGGTGAAACGGGTTCTGGAAAATCAACTGTTATAAAGCTACTTATAGGTTTGCTAAAATACGGTGAGGGTGAAATTCTGCTAAGCGGAGAGAACCTTGCTAATATATCATTAGAGGCTTTGTATAGAAGAATGACTTATTTGCCGCAGGAAGCCCCAGTTTTTGATGGTACAGTAAGAGAGAATATTGTATTTGACAGAGATATTCCAGATACAGAAATCAGAAAGGTATTGTATTAGAACAGGTAGAACTTTTATCTTTAGTTGATGAATTACCGAACGGAATAGATACGCAAATTGGTGAAAAAGCATCTTCGCTTTCTGGTGAAGAACGGCAACGCCTTGCATTGTCACGTATTTGGTTTGAGGACTCGGATATTGTCATTTTTGATGAAGCAACGTCGGCGTTGGATAATTTGACAGAGGGTGTTGTTATGAAACGAATACTGGATTATTTGTCAAATATGACAGTCTTAGCGATTGTTCACCGGTTTACAAATATACAGAATTTTGACTGCGTTTTGGTGTTTAGAGATGGAGAAATTGTGGGACAAGGTACATTTGACGAACTAATGAATAATAATGAATATTTTGTAAAATTGTATCATTGTAGTATTGAGGACCAGATAAAATAAAATTTCGGTTTTCCCTTAAATGATTAGATAGACATAGTGCTAGCTTAGATTCCAGGAAAGAAGGATACCTGTATGTCTATTAATATTTTAGGTAAGAAAATTTGGTATGAAATATATGGAACGGAATATAATGACACTTTGCTATATCTTCACGGAGGCCCAGGAGCAAGTTGTTTGGATTTTGTAAATCAGGCAAAGGCATTAAGTGAAAAAATGAAGGTTATTATATTCGATCAATTAGGAGTGCTACGCTCGGAAACTATTGCCGAGAATGAAAGTTACAGTATGGAATATCAGATCGAAATGCTTGAGGAAATGCGAAAGTTTCTTGGAATAGAAAAATGGAGCATACTTGGTCATTCTTATGGTGGTATGCTTGCAGTTTTATATGTATACACTTATCCAAACTCCATTCATAAGGTCATTCCCGAATGCCCTTCATTGTTTTTTGAAGATTCTGTAAAGTCAATAGCTGAATATTTGAATGATCATATTAATAGCTTAAATAACAATCAGGCAGTTAAACTGTGTGAAAAAATTAAATTTACAGACTATCAAGATAAGACAGAAGTAGTATTTGATTTGCTGACTTTACTTGGTTATGTTACAGATATGAAACTGCGAAATTATCTACATGGTATTTCTTTTGACGAATATCAAATGAGTATGGACACCACTGATATTACAGATGAGATGTGGTCAAAAGGAGAGCGGCATTTGATGAAATTGCTGGAAACACAACCACAGACGAATGACTCATTGCAAAAAAGGGTGCTGATGACCGATAATTTTTTGCCGATGCTCTCAAAGATTACTACTCCAATGCTGTTGATTAATGGAAAGTATGATCCTGCATGTACAAAGAATCAAATAGAGTATATTATGAACAATACACAAAATGTGACACAGGCTATTTTTGAAGAAAGTGGGCATTTTCCAAGAATTGAAGAAGCAAAGAAATATACGAATACTATTTTGCGTTTCCTTGAAACATGAACAAGAAATTTCGATTTATAGAGAAAACAGTGAAAAAGTATGAGTACACTTTAGAGGATTTTAAAGTCTTATTTTATAAGGATATAATGATATACAGGCTGACAGGGTGCAGGATGTTGTTTTTGCTTTTACGAAATTTAGGGAGAATCATTAAGCATAAAGCAGTACAAGGTACAGATTACACATAAGGCATTAGCGGATATGGGAGAAATCTATAACTATATTGCAATACAACTCCAGGCACCGGAAAATGCAATGGGACAATATAACCGGATTGCGAAAGCTATCGAGGAACTAAACATGTATTCAGAGAAAATAAGACTTATGGAGTCTGAGTAGGAACGGACAATGGGTTTAAGGCAGTTGGTGGTAGATAATTATTTAGTTTTCTATGTTATTGAGAATGAGAGAGTTATTGTAATGAGAGTATTATATAGCCCATCTGATATTAAGGTGAGGCTGAAGGGCTAAAAAGTATAATTATGGCATATAAAATATTTTTGATATCATGTGGGTAAGCAGAAATACAGAAGAAATGTAGGAAACGTAAGAAAAAGATGACATAATGGGTTCGAGTGATGATAATACGAATAATGGAATTATTTCTGTTTTGGTGAGCAAGGTCAATCCATACATAATATATCGGTAGAAGCCAGACAATCAGTTAAAAAAATCTCTGCCAGTACAATAGTACTCCTCACCTCGAAAGCTTTTGCGGTTTTTCTTTTGTCGTTTTTTATCAGAATACGCCGCAGGAACTCTGACCAGACCTATATGGACAAGCTGTTTATCCCCATGCAGGGCTATTCCATAAAAGGGATTGCCCCACTTGTGCATCTGACGGCAGGGGCTATCTACTCAAGGTTAGACCATATACGGAAGAAGCTGGGAAAGATTTGTGTCTGACCATTTGATAATGCCTTTGTATCCTCCATCCGTCTGGATAACCCACTACACAACATAAATTCCAGTTATAATTCCGGGCTTTGCCAGTAAACAGCAGTTTTCCAGTGTCCAGCTGAATATTACATGACAGGGGCACTCCAGCCCCGTTGGCGTTTAAATCCCCATATTTAACTATATATTTTTTTCTTTATTTCAATAATCTGGTCACGTAATTGCGCTGCAAGTTCAAAATTTAATTCTGCTGCCGCAACATTCATTTTCTTAGAAAGTTTTGCCGCAAGTTTTTCAAGTTCCTTTGTACTCATTGACTCAATATCTTTCTTAATTTCATCTGCGGAACTCTCTATCTTTTTAGATATACTTATAATACTGCGTACTGCCTTTTTAATAGTTTGTGGTGTTATTCCGTGCTCATCATTATACTGTTGTTGTATTGTACGCCTTCTTTCTGTTTCGTTTATAGCATAACGCATTGAATCTGTAATTTTATCAGCATACATAATTACACGGCCTTCTGAATTACGTGCAGCACGGCCTATAATCTGTACAAGTGATATTTCAGAACGCAGAAACCCTTCCTTATCCGCATCAAGTATGGCAACTAGCGCAATTTCAGGAATATCCAGTCCTTCTCTTAAAAGATTAATCCCGACAAGGACATCAAATACATCCATACGCATGTCCCTTATAATTTCTGAGCGCTCAAGCGTATCTATATCTGAATGAAGATATTTCACCCTTACGCCAACTTCTTTAAGGTAATCTGTTAAATCTTCTGCCATACGTTTTGTAAGGGTATTTACCATAACCTTATTGCCATCTCCAACGGTTTTCCTTATTTCAGCCAGCAAATCATCAATCTGCCCTTCAACCGGCCTTACAAATATTTCAGGGTCTAAAAGCCCTGTAGGCCTGATAATCTGCTCTACCCTTGCAAGTTCATGTTCCCTTTCATAGACATTAGGTGTTGCAGATACAAACAGCATCTGGTTAATATGTCCTTCAAATTCCTCAAAATTTAATGGCCTGTTGTCAAGCGCAGAAGGAAGCCTGAAACCATAATCTACAAGCGTTGTTTTTCTTGACCTGTCACCTGCAAACATTCCCCTCACCTGTGGTATTGTAATATGTGACTCATCAACTATAATAAGAAAATCATCTGGGAAATAATCCATAAGTGTATGTGGTGTTTCACCTTCTTTTAAGCCTGCCAGATGTCTTGAATAATTTTCTATTCCTGAACAGAAACCTGTTTCCCTCATCATTTCTATATCAAAATTAGTTCTTTCGGCAATCCTTTGTGCTTCTAAAAGCTTGTCTGCACCTTTAAAAAAACGTACCCTTTCTTCAAGTTCTGTTTCAATTTCATGTATTGCCCTTTCCATGGCTTCATGGTCTACTACATAATGTGATGCAGGAAACACAACCATATGCCCAAGTTCTGCCTTAACTTCACCTGTAAGCACGTCTATTTCTGTAATCCTTTCAACCTCATCACCAAAAAACTCAACCCTTAATGCTTTATCAGATTCAGAAACAGGAAATATCTCCAGCACATCCCCATGCGCCCGGAAAGTGCCACGCTGGAAATCCATTTCATTACGGTTATATTGTATATCAACAAGCCTGCGCATAACTTCATCCCTGTCCTTTACCATGCCTGGTCTTAATGAAACAGTCATATTCTGGTAATCAATAGGGCTTCCAAGCCCATATATACATGAAACACTTGCAACTATAATTACATCATTTCTTTCTGTAAGGGCTGCTGTAGCCGAATGTCTTAGTTTATCTATTTCATCATTAATAGATGAGTCTTTTTCTATATAGGTATCAGAAGAAGGAACATATGCTTCTGGCTGGTAATAATCATAATAGGAGACAAAATACTCTACCGCATTCTCAGGGAACATCTCCTTGAATTCCCCGTATAACTGCGCCGCAAGGGTTTTATTGTGGGCGATTACCAACGCCGGCTTCTGTAAAGCCTGTATGACATTTGCCATCGTAAATGTCTTGCCCGATCCCGTAACCCCCAGTAAAGTCTGGAATTGATTGCCCTCCTGAAAGCCTTTCACCAGCCCGGCGATTGCCTGGGGCTGGTCGCCGGTGGGCTTATATGGGGCATGTAATTTAAATTCTGGCATATAAAAACCTCCAATTTGTGACCAAGAAAAGTCCGCCTATCCGCCCGAAATTCGTGTAATTTGATTTTCGGTTCTTGTAAAACAGGATTAAAAAGCTGGTGAATAAGCGTTAAAATAGCACTGAGCAATACCCACTAATACAGATAGTATTATCCAGTCATTTGGTTTTTCATTATAACACATAAGCTTAAAAAAGTAAAGGGCAAAATCGAACTTTTGTTCTGTGCTTTTTTATACCAGTATCTTAGTTTTATGCAAAAAATTCACTGATTTGTTCTATAATAATTATCTTCTGAAAAATCTGTACCATTCTCATTTTCGTCTTTTGGTACAACATCATCAATAAACAACTTGTGCTACATAAAGATAGTAACCGGAAGATTGTAGATTAATATTGAAGTGCCATGGTAATGGCTAAATATCCACTACCACTTAATGTTAATTTATAAAAACAAAAGGATACAAGGAGAATGAAAAAACATATTATGATTGGAAGCCTGATTTGTGTTGCGGCGGTATTGATTTTTTTACTGTTTTGGGGAAAATTACCTAGTGATGTCCCTATTCATTTTGATAGTAATGGAAATGCAAATTCTGCACTTCCGAAGCCAGTTGTTGTATTTGTAACACCTGCAATATGTGCAATATTAAATATCTTTTCTGGTTTTGCTTTGATGAAAAAGAACGAAGAAAGAACATTTATGTACTATTTTTATGAAAAAGAAAATCATTATTCGCAGTCTTTTAGGATTTCCAATCGGAATTGCAATAGGCTATTTAATTACAATCTTGACTTCTCTTGTTTGGGCAAAGGGATATTATCCGCCCTGTGTACCTGAACTTATATCAGTTATGGGAAATGAAATCAATGCTGTCATTTTACAAACAGTCCTTTGCAAAATATTAGGTACAGGATTTGCGGCAAATTCAATAATATGGGAAATGTATAATTGGAGTCTTGTAAAGCAGACAGGAATTTACTTTTCAATCATTTCGGTAATAATGTTGCCAATCGCTTATTTGGCATATTGGATGGAACATAGCGTAGCCGGATTTTTTATCTATTTCGGAATTTTTGTTTTGATTTTTGCAGTTATATGGATACGTTTGCGGTTATACCAGCCTTCTATATATTCAAAGACTGCTCTGCGGGCTTCTCTGAAGCCATGGGAAGTTTTTCTTTATCTTTTCCGCCAGCCTGACAAATGCCATGCTTTCGCAGTCCTGTTTTATGGCTTCTTCTGTCCGCTTCCAAGAAACCGGTAAAGATTTTTTACAACAGCCTCCTTATTAAACTCCCTTGTCATCTCCTGCATGCTGGGAAGCACTGCAATGCACTTGTAGTAAAGTTCAGGGTAAAACTTCTGCTGTACCCAATTACATTCTAAAACTGGTTTTTTCTATAACCGTTTTGATATTCTTTCCTGTTCTCTGCTCATTTTTACTTAATTGTGTTAAAGTTTTTTAATTTTAACCTATCTGCAGGAAATATCCAGCAGTTTAATGCGAATTATTTTTACCTTATCCAAAAACTCTTTTAAAGTTAATACCCTTGCAATTTTTTCCTGGCTTCCATTAGCGCAAAACCCAGCAAATTCTGCCCTGCAATAGCATTATCACCAAATAAAACATCTTTCTGGTACATCCGGATTGTGAAAACAAACAATTTTTTTATTTTCCAATATACACACCCCCTGTTATCTATATTATTTTATTATATTTTTTTAACCAGGAACATTTCCATTGGCTGTTTATAACCAGGAATATCAAGCACAAGACAGCCTGCATCCTGGTAGCCAGCCTTCCTGTAAAAATGCTGTGCATTTTCATCTACCTGTGTTGAAGTCATTACCATTCCAT
Organism: uncultured Lachnospiraceae bacterium; assembly: GCA_910580005.1. GTDB lineage: Bacteria > Bacillota > Clostridia > Lachnospirales > Lachnospiraceae > Butyribacter. Next base: position 10,253 of record CAJTXH010000067.1, read on the forward strand.
GCCCTTTAGATTTCATTTCCTGCTCCCAGTATAATAAAAGTTCTTTTCCAAATCCTTTTCCCTGCATATGCCAGTCTATAAATAACATTGTACAAAAAGGCAGGTTATCCCAGAAAAAATTATAACGCAGCAGGCCAGCAGGAATTTTTCCATCTGACAGTATATACCCCATATGTCTGTTTACCTTTTCTGTAAACCCTTCTTCTGGCAAATGTTTATCAAGGCTGTACCAGAATTGCCTGTCACTATTTTCAACATATCTTATATTTACCATAACTAACATCTCCTTTAATCTATTATACAACCTGGTAGTACTATTCTTTTGCTTTCCTGTTAATATACTCTGTTTTATATTTTGAGTAAACTATTGTCTGGTCATGGTAAAGCCCATAATATCCAGACATAAGGTAACTTACACTTATAGCAAGCAGGAAATAAGGTACAGCCTCATATCCAAATAATTCAAAGGCAATAAGCATTGACGTTATTGGACAGTTTGTTACACCACAGAATACAGCTACCATACCAGTTGCTGCACATACCGAAGGTGAAATGCCTGCAACCTGCCCAAAAAGACAGCCAAATGTTGCACCTACAAAAAATGAAGGTACAATTTCACCACCTTTAAACCCAGCTTCAAGTGTTAATGCTGTAAAAACTATTTTCCATATAAATGCAGCAGGTTTTACATTCCCCTTAACCGCTTCCTCTATTACAGGAACACCAGCACCCATATAGTCCGGTGTGTCCAGTATAATTGTAAGAACTATAATTACCAGGCTTGACACAACCACCCTGGCATAAGGGTTCTTTAATTTTTCCCTGTAAAAATCACCCAGTGAATGTAATACTATGCAGAATATTACACTTAACCCTGCACAAAAAAGCGCAAGGATAATTATTTTTATGCTTGAAACCACATGAAACCCAGGCACATCAAGTATTGTAAAAACATCTGGCCCAATGCCCATATGTACAGCAACCTTTGAAGCTACAAGCGACGCAAATACACATGGCACAAGTGCAGCATAATACATAACTCCTACACTTACTACCTCCATTGAAAATATTGCTGCTGCTATAGGAGTACCAAACATTGCTGAAAACGCAGCACTCATGCCACACATAACAACCATCCTTTTATCCTTTTCATCAAATTTAAACCATCTGCCAATCTGGTTTCCTATGCTTCCGCCTAGTTGCAGTGCTGCCCCTTCCCTTCCTGCTGAACCACCAAAAAGGTGTGTTATTATTGTAGACGTAAATATAAGCGGCGCCATTTTAAATGGAAGTTCTGTTTCCGCATGTATTGTGGAAAGGACCATATTAGTGCCTTTATCATTCTTATATTTAAAAATACTATATAAAAATACAACTAGTATCCCAGCCAGTGGCAACAACAGTATTATCCAAGTGTTTTCTTCCCTGAACTTTGTCACTTTACGCAGGCAGAACGCAAAAAATGTACTAGAACCACCTACCACAAAACCAATAAACACTGAAAAAACAGCCCATTTTGCAAATAATGTAAAGTTCCTTGTAATCCTCCTTGCATAAAATTTATACATCTCCCAACGTTTCATAACTGCCTCCATATTTTATAATTTTATATATTTTCACGGAAGCCCTGCCCTGGCGCAGGGCTTCCGTGTCCGGCTAAATTATTCCACTCCAAAAAAGCATGCCGCAAATATAGCTTTTGCACGCATTATATAAAAGTAAGTGAAAAATACAGACTATAAGTAAAAAACGGCAAAAGAGGCTATTGTCTTATGGCCATTTTTTTACATGATATACTGGGCGTAATGCCATAACATCCCTCTTATGCCAATTTATATAAGAGGGATGTTATTATAAAAACTATATTTTGATGCTTAACTATGGTCTGCTTTTCATTGTCTGTTGCCCACTGAATTTCGCAATAATATTTTTAATTGCTTCGGCATTGCTTTGGTTTTCATTTGCAATTTTAACAATAGAATCTGCAATATTGGTTGTTGCGTTATTCTTTGTGATAATATCCTCAACACCAGTTGCGTTGTCGTTAGAAGCTGAATTAACCACCTCTGCCTGTCTCTTAATACTTACTGCAGAATCAGTAAATATTAAAGCTGACTCATCAATTGAGCCCATTGCCTCACGTATGTCTTTAACAGCATTTATATACTCTCTTGCCATTTCTGCAAACTCTTTGAAATGTTCTGATACATCGCCCTCCATAAATGCAATAATATCTTCAAAACATTCGTGGACACTGGTTATACTCCTGTTTGCTTCCTCACATATATTTTGCATCTCGTTTACTGTCTGGGAGGAATCCTGTGCAAGATTTCCTATTTCTCCTGCAACTACAGCAAAACCACGTCCAGATTCTCCTGCTCTTGCCGCCTCTATTGAAGCATTCAGTGAAAGAAGATTTGTCTGGCTTGTAATATCAAGAATCCTGTCTGCCATCTCATTAATCTTAACAAGCGCCTGGAGATTCATCATGGCATTTTCAATATCAGCTTTAGTGGACGCTATTTTATCACCATTATCCTTAAGTGTTTTATCTGCCATTCTGCGCATTGCATCTGCGGTTTCTATAAGCCTGCTGCTCTTCTCTGTACCACTGTTTACTTTTTTTTCTATGTTATCAACCATCTCATTTATCTTATTTATTTCAGAAGTAACAGCATCTATAGAATTATTTGTACTGATAATGCTTGCTGACAGTTCTTCGGTAGTTGCCGCATTACTCTCAACGCTGTCCATTAATTCTTTAGAGGTAACCATCATAGTATCTGAACTTCCTGCAAGAGAATCTGAGCATTCCATAAGAGTGCCTACTATATCCCTGAATGTCGAAGACAGAGAATCTACCGCAGTTGCAACAAGTCCTACTTCACTTTTACTTCCAACATATTTTTTAATGCTAGTATCCTCTGCCAGATTTAAGTTCTTAAGCCTGTCAATTGTCTTGATAACCCGCCCAAGAGGTTTGACATTAACCTTAATAAATATAAACGACATTACCATTATAAGAATAAACGCAGTTATACATAATACACTAAGAATAAACTTGTTATGATTCGCAGCAGTATATATATTCGAAGTCTTATCCCTTATAACAAGAGCCCAGCCACGTCCGGCAATTGGTTTATATACAGACAAATATCTATGCTGGTCTTCTCCTGTATACTCAATATCTCCTAAATTGCTTTCATTATTTTGTATATCATCAATAATTTTAAGCAGTGAATCTTCCTTTATTTCTGTATTAATCAGCTTTTCATCACTGTCAAATATGTATGTGCCTGTATTAATATTAACCAGTGAATACCCTGCATTTTCTAAACCATCCACCTTAGATTCATCTAAAAGCTTCTTTAGTCCATTGGCAAATATTGCACCGCCAACAAAACCAACCGGATTATCTCCATCAAAAATTGGCGCATACATTGATATAACCAGTTCTCCAGAGGCTGGCGAAACAAGAACGCCTGTATTGTATACCCCATCAGCTTGAAGAATGTCATTTTGTAGCTTTTTCAGCCCATCACCATCACGCATCACCATTCCTGGGACATCTGGGTTGGAATGGGTAATAACTATAGAATCCCATGTATCCATATAAATACCTTCCCAGTCCTCCATAACTCCAAAAAATCTCTCATTGTAGCTCTGGGCAGCCGCTTTAAGCTGTTCATTTGAAGGATCCATAACAAATGCTTTCAGTTCACCACTAGTACTGAATGTACTGATTGTTCTTTCAGCACTGTTAATATAATCATTAATAATCTGAGACTTAGAATTTAATGAAGTTATCATATTGTTTTCCGCTGCTGCCCTCATTGCTTTTGTCATATTAGAATCTGAAGTAATAAACAGACTTAATATGCTTATTCCTGCTACAATAGCAATAATACCTGTAATGCTTGTACTTAATTTCAGATTTTTAAACAAAATAATCTCTCCTTCTTTCTGTAAATATATTTTAGTTTATTATCACTTACATTTATTTGTTATGGAACTTAATTATAAATTGGTTTTAATTATTTGTTTTTTAATAACTAAAAAAATGGTATAATAGCTTTAGTTATGTTTATCTTTATTGCTCCAGATTTTCTGCAAACTATATCCCCCCTTTCATTTTCTTGAAGCAATATCTTTTATCAATCTTATCCCATAACCCACATATATGCTTAAAACAGACAATAGTGCATCTAAAGAACACTAGTTTCAGGGACTATAATTTCTATAACAAGAATTAGTTCTACTTTATAGTAAACTATAATACTAATGTATATATCAAAAAAGATACCTTTCTATAAAAATTATAACACAAATTTTCCTGTTTGACGATACCCAAAATAATTTCATGACAGAACAAACGCATGTATAAATAAAGAGGAAAGGAATAAAAAATTCCTTAATGCAATATTTTTGAACACATTTGCCCTGGTAAAAAATTCACGTCCGTTTCATAAATTTCCAGTTATAATTCTGGGCTTTGCCAGTAAACAGC
>CAJTXH010000068.1 GCA_910580005.1 uncultured Lachnospiraceae bacterium
TCCCTCAAGCACTTCTACTCCATATTCTGCAAACTCGTCAATATAGAACGGGTCAAGATGTGCACCACCAGTAAATATAATTTTAAGGTTTCCACCAAATACATTATCCGCTAAAACTTTCTTAGGAATTGCAGCATCTGCGCCTGCAAGCCTTTTATAGATTGTTTCTATCATCATAGGAACCATAAGCATTATATCAGGCTTGAATATTCCCATGTTCTTTACCATATGAAGAAGTGAATCATTAATGCATATGGTTGTACCAAGTGAAAATCCTTTAAGCCAGTCCATAACCAGGCAGAATGCGTGGTGGATTGGAAGGACGCTAAGCACTATGCTTCCGGGGTCTGTAGTATAATCAACAGAAATAACATTAGTTGCCAGGTTATTCTGTGTAAGCATTACCCCCTTGCTCTTTCCTGTTGTACCAGATGTAAAAATAATTGTTGCTACATCATCTGGTGAAGGGGCACTTGCATCACTGCCACATTTGCTGGAAGCAGCCTTTAAATCTGCAAGTGATGCTGTCTTTCCACCAGAAACTTCCAGCCCCTCTTCCTGGAGCATCCAGACTTTCTTTATTTTAGGGCATCCTGCCAGAATATCATCCAGGAGCGCCTTGTTCTTAGGGCTTAAAAACAACGCTTCTGAATCTGAACGGTTTACCAGGTCAACAAGGTCTTCAGCTGGAAGTCCTGCATCAAGTGGCACTGCAACTGTATTTCCTGTAATAATTCCAAGATAACTTTCAATCCATTCTACAGAACTTGTCCCAATAAGTGAAATATGTTTTCCATTAAAGCCTTCTGCCTGAAGCCCTTTCCTTACTGCTATTAAATTTTCCATAAGCTCACTATAGCTTCTCTCAAGGATTTCTTTCTTTTTCAGCCACTTTACAGCTTTTATATCTGCAAATTTCTTTGCACTGTCTTCTAATATGTCACGGATAAGTATTCCCATAATTCCCAAGGCCTCCTATTATAATCTTTCTAACAGTTCAAGCGCTTCCCCAACTGTAAGGACTTTTAATGCATCTTCCTCCTCCAGCTCTATGTCAAAAGTATCTTCCAGTTCTCCAAGAAAAGACATAAAATCAAGGGAACTGAACCCTAAATCTTCCCTAAACCTCATATCATTACCCATATCCTCTGGCTTTACCTTGCAATACTGTGCTACAATTGTTTTAAACTGCATTTCCTTTGTCATTATATTCCCCCATTTCTGCGCTGCTTTAATGTGTATTTGCAATCCTGTGGCAAGCAGCGCACAAGCACAGTCTTACAAAATTAATAATATGGCATTTAAACCTGTTCCATAATTTCCCCTATACTCATATCTGGTTCTGCAATTCCTTTAAAGAGAATACGCATCATATAATAATATAAAAGCTCCATATCATGTTCTTCTAAAGAGGCTGTCTGGTAGTGGTAGGAGAAATTCATCCCGCCGCTTTCAGTATGTGATACAGTCAGGTACATTTTCTTTGTAGCAGCACCATTTGCAAACCATTTAGAATGTTGTGGAATATCTACAAGATGTGGGTTTTCCATTTTAACCGGCATTGGCTGGTATGTCAGGTAACAACTTTCATAAGTAGTATTTTCTGGCGTGTTATAACGCTTTTTCATTTCTTCTTCAATCAATGCAGGGTCATAATTACTGTGCATATAAATTTTATTCTGCACATTCTGGATTTCATAAGCTGCCGACATAAAGTCTGTTTCAGGAGGGATTACTGTCCTGCATGGGAACATTATCGTCCTGCTGCCGCCTGATGTCCACTCATCATGTGTAGAACGCCTTGAAATAAAATTCTGGATTGTGATATCCTCCTGCCCGTTATTTACTTTTGAAAGATAAGTCCTTATTCCAAGCAGTAACAGGTTTGTCATTGATAACTGGTGGTTCATGCAAAAATCCAGAAGGTTCTTTGTTGGCTCTGGTTCAAGATAATAATCTTTTACAGCCACAAATAATTCCTTCAGTTCTATATCTGCTGCCCTTAGATTCTTATTGCCATGACGTTTTCTGGCCTTTTCAAGTACAGAAGGCCCTTGTACATCTGAATACAAAGGCTCGCCTAATGCATCAAGCTGGCCATCCCAGAACTTCTTATCCTTTGCAAAACGTTTTTCATTACTTGCCTTTTTTAAATCATTGGCAAGGACTTTTTCAAAATCTGCCAAATCCTCAGGATATTCTGACTTAAACCTGTAATGTGTATAAAGCTGCATAAGGTCATTAATCATTACAACCAGGCCGCATGAATCAATAAGCCTGTGGTCCATATGGATAAAAAAACCATTAAACCCCTCTGGAAGCTTTAGCATTGTTACATCACACAATGGAATATCATCCCCGTCAAAAGTTTCATATGCCCACTGCTGCATAAGGTTGTCTGCATCTTGCATGCTCATGCCAGACAAATCCTTTACAGGAATATCCCTGCTGTCTTTTTTTACAATATACTGCTTTACATCACCATTTTTATCTGGCTTTGTAAAACGTACCCTCATACATCCATAACGTTCTAATTCTAACTGGATGCATTTTTTTAAAAGACCAAAATCTATAGGTGATTTCAGGGATGCCACTACACTAACCCCTGATACTTGCTGTGTTTTGTATTTTAAAATCCAGTTATGGTGCATTTTCTGTGCTGCTGTTAAAGGATAAAATTCCTGCATTGGCCAATCCTCCTGTTCCTTTCCCTTTGTCCCTTGTCTTGCTCTGATAAGACGTTAACATATTTTATTTTTAATTTCTACCCCCTAAAGGATTTAACAAACATTTTACCCCAAATTGTCCAAGACATTGCATAGAATATCTGGTAAATAATGTTACATTAGTAACAAAAAATGCCAGTTTATAAAAAACCGGCATTCAATGGAAATCCATAATCCACTATATTGCTTAATGAGGTTAAATTACCTTAATCATATTTTTTAAAAAAGCTTAACAGCTTTGCCTTGTACAGTTCTTTCCCATCATACGGGCTGCAAAGATGCCTTGCTTCTGGTATTATTACAAGCTCTTTTGGTGCTCTGCACATAGAATAATTATACCTGGAGTTTTTCTGGTTTACATAAGTATCTTTTGCACCATGAAAAAATAAAACTGGTTTTCTGTTTTTCTTCATAGCCTCTGTTGTATCAGCATCTTTCATGCGGAAACCAGCTAATGCCCTGCAGAATAAATCAAGGCGGAATAACATCAATCCAATCCAGTGCAAATGAAACCATTCCGCTGCCATGTCCTTGACCTGTCCTTTCATAGAACGGAACCCACAGTCTGCAACCAGCCCCCTTACCTCATCTGGCAGTTTGTGCCCTGATGCCATAAGCACTGCTGCTGCACCCATAGATTCCCCATAAAGGTATATTGGAAGCTTCTCTTTATTACGCCTGGCAATATAATAAACCCAGCCCTGTACATCATACTGCTCCCATGCACCAAATGTAATATATTCCCCTTGGCTTGCGCCGCAGCACCTCTGGTCAATAAACAGCAGATTACATTGTTTCTCATGCAGGAAACGGGCTGTATATGCAAAATCTCCAAAACCACTGCCCTTATACCCATGGCTTAACAATACAAACCTCTTTGCATCCTCTGCTGGAAGGTAAAAAGCATGTAATAACAGCCCATCCCTGCTTTTTATATAACAATCCTGCATATTCTGATGCAGGCACCATGCCTTGCCTTCCTCATACTCCTTTTCAAATTTATGCCTTGGATGGTTCACTTTTATATGCGAAAGCTGGAACCATTTCTTCTTAATAAGCTTTTTTTGTTCTTTGCAGCGTACTGTAACTTTAAAAAACTGCCACCCTGATGCCATAAAAACACTGGCTGCCAGGCAGGCCGCCCATAATGCTTTAATTATTTTATTTTTCATAATAAATCCCTAAAAGTTGCTTCCATTCCATCCCCAGTTTTCCACTTCTTCATACTTAACATATATACGGTTTTCTGGTATTGAAAGTTCTTCATTAAGTATATTGCAGATTGCAGATGTCATTTTATTATATACGCCGCTGTCTGCTGAACCAAACACCTTAACTTCTACAAATGCACTTTCACCATCTTTATTCCCCTGGAAATATAAATCATACCCGTCTTCAAAACCAACCATAAGCCAGTTTTCAGATTTTCCTGGAATTAACTTAATTGTTTCCCCAAATTTTCTCTTAATGTTCTCCTTTTTATCATCTGTCATTTTAACAGTTACTTTTGAATTAATAAATGGCATTTTTTATCCCCCTTATAATAGTTATTTTATATTCCAATATAGATTTTACCATACATTGTTTGCGGACGCAAGGTTTCCAGTGTCCAGTCCACGTCCGTTTCATAAATTTCCAGTTATCCTGTGTTTGTGTAAAAACGGACGTGAGAATAACTGAAAATTTAATAGATTATTTTTATTATCTATGTTATACTGGAATTATATAAAAACATCTGGCATTATATAAGACTTTATTTCTTTATTAAAATATATGGAGGCATTTTATTATGAGTAAAAATATTGTTGTTGCACTTGGCCATAGCGCACTTGGAAAAACTTTCCCAGAGCAGAAAGAGGCGGCTAAAAATGCTGCTTCTGCTATTGCTGGTTTAGCCGCCGCAAAGTTTAATATTGTTATTACACACAGCAACGGCCCGCAGGTTGGCATGATACATTCTGCAATGACAGAATACAGCCGCCTTGAACCGTCTAATACAGTTGCACCTATGTCAATATGCAGTGCGATGAGCCAGGGTTACATAGGCTATGACCTGCAGAATGAAATAAGAACAGAGCTCCTGAACAGGGGAATTTACAAACCTGTATCAACTATTATCACACAGGTACGTGTTGACCCGTTTGATATAGCATTTTCATATCCTGATAAGCATATAGGCAGATATATGACTGAGGAGGAAGCAAAGGCAGAGGAGAAGAAAGGCAACCATGTTGTTTTTGAAGAAGGCAGGGGTTACAGGCGTCTTATTGCTGCACCACGTCCTATGGAAATATATGAACTTGATGCTATAAAAACACTTATGGATGCCGGCCAGATAGTAATTGCAGCAGGCGGCGGCGGAATACCTGTATTGCAACAGGGGACACGCCTTAAAGGCGCAAGTGCAGTTATTGAAAAAGATGTTACAAGTGCCTGCCTTGCAGAAAAACTGGACGCAGATATATTGTTGCTGCTTACTGGTGTTGAAAAAGTATGCCTGGGCTTTGGAACACCTGAAGAAAAACAGCTTGACAGCATGACAGTTGAAGAAGCTACGAAGTATATCAGTGAAAACCAGTTTTCTTCTGGCGCAATGCTTCCAAAAGTTGAAGCAGCAGTTTCATTTGCATCTTCATCACCTGCACGCAAATCAATTATAACAAGCATTAACACAGCTATAGATGGAATAACAGGCAAAACTGGTACTGTTATAACCGCTAATTAAAAAATAACATACCCTTGTTGCTGCTTTAATAAATATTAAAGCTTTAACAGGGGTATGTTTTATTTTTATAACATGGCTTCTTTTATGCGTCCTGTCATCTGCTCTTCACCCATTACATGGACTATTGTCCATAAATCAGGTGTATTTGCACGGCCTGTTATTGCAATACGCACAATTTCTGCAATATCTGATACATTGCCTTTATATTTTTCTGGTTCTTTCTTAAATGCTTTCATATCTGATGCAAAACCAAATTTATCTGCAATATCCTTTAATTTATTAAACCATGCACTATTATCATCACTATGGCTGTATGTTGCCAGGTATTCATCCAGTACTGCTTTTACTGTTTCATTGTCAAACCTGAAACTGTCCTTTTCCTGCTGCCCTTCCTCTTCAAAATCAAAGAAGTAAGAAACAAGCTGGAATACCTGCCTTGCATATATAAAATCTTTTCTCCTGCGCTTCATTCCAATCCCCATATAAAGCCTTAAAATACCAAGCATTTTTTCCTTGTCTGCAAACCAGGTTTTGCATTTTTCTGGCTCATGTTCCTTAGCCCAGTCATACAGGAAATCATACATTTCATATTCTGAAAGGGCTGAAAGTTCATTTTTACAGATATTATGGAGCTTATCCTTATCAAAAAGCGCACCAGACTGGCTCATTTTACTGGTTGAGAATGGGAACTCATTAATATCTTTATCAGGAAATTTTTCGTGCCACTCTTCAAAGTTGGAGTTAAGCAGCGTAAGCAGGTAAACTTTCATACAGTATGGATGATACCCGTCTTTCCTGTAGTAATCAAGTGAAAGCTCAGGGTCTTTCCTTTTGGAAAGTTTTCTCTTGCCGCCAGTTTCTTCATCAAATTTCATAAGAAGTGCTGTATGCCCATATGACGGCATTTTAAAGCCAAGTATATGGAAAAGTTCATAATGTATTGGCACTGATGCAAGCCATTCACCGCCACGTATAACCATTGTTGTCCTCATAAGGTGGTCATCTATGGCATGTGCAAAGTGGTATGTCGGAACCCCGTCTTTTTTGAGCAGTACAATATCATGGATATTTTCAGGAAGTTTAACTTCACCTTTAATACTGTCTTTAAATATAATCTCCCCATCAGGGCTTCCTTGTGAACGCAGCCTTATAACATATTCCTTGCCAGCTTTTATATTTTCCTGGATTTCATCAAATGACAGGCTGCGGCATGTTGCATATTCACCATAGTAACCTGTAAGGATTTTGTCTGCATCCTGCTGCTGCCTTGTCTTTTCAAGTTCTTCTTCTGTACAGAAACATGGGTATGCCAGTCCTTTTGTAACAAGTTCTTTAACATAAGTATGGTATATTTCTACCCTCTGCCTCTGGAAATAAGGCCCGTAAATATTGTTTTCTGTATTATCTTCAAAACCTGCCCCTTCATCAAACTCTATATTAAAATACTTCATTACATTTATAATTGTTTCAACAGCACCATCAACTTTGCGCTTTTCATCTGTATCTTCTATCCTAAGGTAAAATACACCTCCTTTTTTATGGGCAATCCTTTCATCTGCAAGTGCACTATAAAGGTTGCCAAGGTGCATAAAGCCTGTAGGGCTTGGTGCCATACGTGTAACTTCAGCTTTTGAAGGAAGCTTCCTGTATGGGTATTTTTCTTCATAAAACCCTGGTGTATTGGTTACATCAGGAAACAACAGGTCTGCTAATTTTTTTAAATCTTCACTATTATTTATATTCTCCATCTTTTCTCCATTCCGCCATACAGGCTGTATTTTTTAAGAAAAAATTTCGTAACAGTCCAGCCAGTCTGTGGCTTGGATAATAGGCGTGGCTGGACTGTTACAGAATTTCCAGAAGCTTTTTAAAATAATCTGGTAATGGCGCTTCAAATTCCATATATTTCTTTGTAGAAGGGTGTATAAAACCAAGTGTTTTTGCATGTAGCGTCTGGCCTTCAAGGTTAAACGGGCATTTAGCCGGCCCATACACACTGTCGCCAAGCACTGGGTTTCCAATAGATGCCATATGCACACGTATCTGGTGTGTACGGCCTGTTTCCAGGCAGCATCTTATATAAGTATACCTGTTATCCAGGTTGTCAAGCACCTTATAATGCGTTACTGCATCTTTGCCATTCTGGACATTAACTGCCATTTTCTTCCTGTCCGCAGGATGCCTGCCTATTGTTGCCCTGACAGTCCCTTCTTCCTCTTTTACATGGTTATGTACTATTGCATGGTAAGTCCTTGTAATGGAATGTTCTTTAAACTGTGCTGCAAGAAAATTGTGTGAAATATCATTTTTACATGCAACAATAACCCCTGTTGTGTCCTGGTCAATCCTGTGCACAATCCCAGGGCGCATCACACCATTTATGCCAGAAAGCGAGTCTTTACAATGGTAAAGCAGCGCATTGGCAACAGTGCCTGAATAATGGCCAGGTGCAGGGTGTACAACCATATGCTTAGGCTTATTTATTACAATAATATCACTGTCTTCATAAATAATATCAAGCGGCAGGTTTTCAGGCTCTATCTCTGGTTCTGTTGCAGGAACTTCATAAACATGCACAATATCAGAACTTGAAGTTTTATAGCTTGGTTTTTCTGTCTTGCCATTTACGAGTACATTGCCTTCTTTAATCTGTTTTTGTATATATGAACGTGATTTCCCGGGAAGCACGCCTGCAAGGAAACTGTCAAGCCTCATCCCGGCACCGTCTTCCCCTGCCAGATAACCACTGCCAGGCATATTCTCCATTATATTCCCCTTCCATGTTCCCCACGTTTTTTAATTCTGAATATTTCTAAATCTTCATCATTATAATAAAACATTATATAAAATGCTGCTGCAAAAGCTGCTATAACTACATAACAGTCAGCTACATTAAATATTGGGAAATCTATTAATTCAAAATACAGAAAATCAGTTACGTAACCATATTTTATCCTGTCAAACATATTGCCAGCTGCCCCTGAAAGCAGCATTATTAAAATTATGTCCATAGGTATATACCTTTTTGTAAATGGAATTTTTATAAAGGCGGCTGCTACTAAAGCTAATATTATAAATGTTGCAGCTAACAATAAAAAACGCCTGCCCTGCATTATGCCAAAAGCAGCCCCTTTATTTTCAAGATAAAGCAGACGGAACACACCTTTTATAACAGGTATCCCGTCTGTCCCTTTAATGCTCCCTGCAAGGATTTTTGTAATCCTGTCTGCTGCAAAAAGAATTATAAAGCTGGTTATTCCAAATAAGTATTTTTTCAAAATAAAATCTCCTGTTATTCTAAAACAGTATTTAATGCCTCAAGCATTTCATTGTCTGTTACATCATTGCATATAACTGCATTGCCTGTGCCATTAAGAAGTGTAAATTTTATTTTTCCTGCATCCATCTTTTTATCGCTCTTGGAAATATTTATTACATCTTCTGCTTTTAATCCCTTTACCTTTACTGGAAGTTTTAAGTCCTTAAGCACCTGGCATATGCTGTTATATGCTTCCTGGCTAATCATGCTGCGTTTCATTGATATATATGCTGCTGCTGCCATTCCTGCAGATACACATTCACCATGCAGCATTGAAAAATCCTTAAGTTTTTCTATTGCATGTCCAAGCGTATGCCCAAAGTTTAAAACTGCACGCTCCCCTTTTTCTTCAGGGTCATTTTCTACAACTGCACGTTTAATATTGCAGCTTCCTGTAACAATTTCTTCAAGCACGGAAAGGTCACGTGAGTTTATCCCTTTATAATTATCCTTAATATAATCCAGATACTCCATATCCCTGATAAGGCCATGTTTTACTACTTCGCCAAAACCAGAATAATACTGTTCATCTGTCAGTGTAGATAACATTGAAACATTGATATAAACAGCAGACGGCTGGTGGAATGCGCCTACCATATTTTTATATCCTCTGAAATCCACACCCGTTTTGCCGCCTATGCTGCTGTCAACCATTGCGACAAGTGATGATGGTATCTGTACCACACGTATGCCCCGCAGGTATGTTGCAGCAGCAAAGCCTGCCATATCACCTGTAACACCGCCACCAAGTGCAGCAATTACATCATTCCTGTCAAAGTGCCCTGTAACCAGCTGCTCATAAAAATCCTCTATTGTATCCAGGTTCTTTGATTTCTCACCTGCTTCAAATGTATAAGAAACTGCTTTAGATGTACATTCTTTAGCAATGTCCATAACAGTGTCCAGATAATGGCTTCCAACTGTACTGTCTGTCAGTATGCAAAGCTTGCGTTTTTTAAGCTCCATGCTGCCGAATACAGCAGAAAGCCCGTTAAAATCCTGTTCTATATTTATATTATAAAGAGGATGGCCGTCATAATGTATATTAATTAATCTTCCCATAGTTTTCCCCCTTTTATTCAGTGTCAATAAATGTAAACGGTGTTGGCGCTTCTGGCTCTTTTGCAGCAGAATACTCACTTGTATCACTGTTCCATGAAAAACTTTCTTTGTTATCTTCATTTATTTCTTCAGTTACAGGCTGTCCTATATTATTTGTATTATCTTCTCCAGTACTATCTTTTTTTATATTATCCTTTACATTATTATCTGTATCCAGTTCTGTAACATGAAGTTTATATTCATCACTTTCAAGCAAATCCATTTGTGCCTTTGCAAGTTTCTTTATCTGGTGCTGGTAATTTTCATAATCCTGTACAAGTTTGATTGCACTTATCCTTATGCCATCAAGTTCATCTTGTGCATGCGCCTTTATACCAGATGCCTGTTTTTCTGCATCATTAATAATTAAAGCAGCCTTTGTTTCTGCTTCCCTTATAATCTGTCCTGACTTTGTTTCTGCTTCCCTGATGGCTGCTTCTTTTTCCTCTTTCATTTCATCTGCTTCTGCTTTTATATCTTTTATAATTAAATCTGCCTTTGCCTGGGCATCTTTTATAATTGTATCTGCCTGTTCTTTTGCAGCCTCCTGCGTTTCTGTAGAAGTTTTCTCTGCAAGTATAAGTGCTTTCTGCAAAGTATTTTCCATCTGTTTATAATACTGTATGCCTTCGCTTAACGAAGTTATCTTTTCTTTTAATGTGCGGTTTTCCCGAAAAAGAGTCTCATAGCTGTCAAGTATAGAAGCCAGAAACTCTTCAGTATCTTTTTTATTATATCCGCTCATGGATGTTTTAAGTGTATGGTTCTGTATATCAATAGGTGTAAGCATAATTAAATTACCTCCTCTTATATGTATTGTTTAACCGTTATATGATAACGCCCTTTTTTCGTTATGGACTTGGATACCTCAATCCTGTATTTTCCATATCCTCTTATAGAAATAATATCCCCATCACATATATTTTTAGAACTACCTGTACACATACGCCCGTTCAGGAACACGCTTCCCTCTTTTATTAATGCAAGGCTGGCAGAACGTGATATCCTGGCAGCTGTTGCTGTAACTGCATCCAGGCGCAGTGAAGGGACGCTTCCCTGTATGTCTTTATACTCCTGTATAAGTGCAAGCCCTGCACCATCAACTGTTTCCGCATGTACTGATGTATGCCGTACCTTTGTTATATCTGTAAGAATGGGCGCTTTGTCTTTACAGCAGAATATATAACCTGTAACTGAACCATTCTCTTCCTTCTTTACAATAATATCCCCAATCTGGTTTCTTTCAATACCTGAACCCATTGCAGTGCCTAAATAATCCCTGTGTGTAAGTGCATCACAAAACTTATGGTTTACGGCACTTATTTTTATGCACTCTATTGGAAATTCCCTATACTCTGGTGCATTGTATAATGTGTCTGGCAGGAAACACACCATAACCCTCTCTGCCCCCTGGTATCCGCCATAAGTAACAATATAATTGCCCACAATGCTGTGTGGTATCTTCCTGTAATCAAAAACACTGTACAGCATGTCCATTTCATTCATACCTATAAAACCACTGTACACAGGCATTCCACGCTTTCCAGCAAGCATATGAAGGTCATATAAATGGCGGTATGTAATCTGTTCTTCCTTTGTTAAATCCATACTTTACCCCTCCTGCTGCAAAATGCAGCCATGCCATTAATGCTCCATAATATATGAACACAAACTTTCCAGGTAAAACAGCACTATAAGCAGTATATATGGACTGATATCTGTCCTGAAACACTTAAGTACAGAATGTTTAACAAGTTTTTGTATAGGTGATAATACAGGTACTGCCAGCATTTCCACAAAATACTTAAACCAGCCTGCACCAGGCAGTATATTCTTTAAAAGATATAACAGTACATCTATCTGGAGCACAATAAAAAATATATATAAACAGTATGCTATATAATAAAGCATAAATCAGAACTCCTTGTTTAAAGTAGGAATATTTATTACTTCATCACTTGCTGCCACACTTTTAATATAATCCCCTGATATATCAATATTTTTAGGTGAAAATATAAATATAAACCTTGAAACTGAACGCATATTGCCAGCAATTGAATATATACATCCCGATATAAAATCCATAATCCTCTGTGCTTCAACTAAATCCATGCCTTCAAGGTTTACAACAACAGGCTGTCCGTCTAACAAAATCTGGCAGATTTGCTGTGATTCACCAAAATTAGATGGTTTGACAATGTTCACTTCAACATCTGATGAAGCTTGATGGATAGGTACTACTTTGCCAGCAGGCTGGCGTGATGATGACTTTCTTGCATTAAACGAAACCGGCTCATCATAATCACTGCCATAATCTTTACCTGAATAAGAAGCGCCTTTCTTCTCTTCCCTTTTCTGCTCACGCTGTATACGCTTCTCCTCACGCTTTAATTCCTTTTCATCATAATCATTATAATCATCATAGAATTCATCTTCATCATAATCATCTTCATCAGTTAATTTTAAGAAATTCATAAACTTATCTAAGCGGCCAGCCATAATCTCCTCCATTTCTGCGCTAGTCTGGTACTTTAGCTTAGTACCATTATATCGCAATATTCCTTTCGCCAAAAACTGCTGTTCCAACCCTTATATGCGTTGCACCTTCTTCAATTGCAACTTCATAATCATTGGTCATCCCCATTGAAAGAATATTCATGGAAACATTATCAATGTTTTTGCCCGCAATGTCAACAGATAATTCTTTCAAAGTCCTGAATATCATCCGGTTATTTCCGGCATTTTCCACAAAAGGAGCTATAGTCATAAGACCCTTTATATGTACATGGGGCAGCCTGGCAATATCTCTTATAAGTCCTTCTGCCTCCTCCGTCCTTATGCCGGATTTTGTTTCCTCCTGTGCGACATTGACTTCTACAAGCACATCTGCTTCAAGGCCTTTCTTTACACATTCAGCTTCTATTGCTTCTGCAAGGTGGAGTGAATCAACAGAATGGATAAGGGCTGCACGCCCTAAAACATATTTTATTTTATTAGTTTGTAAATGCCCAATAAAATGCCATTCTATGTTTTTAGGCAGCATATCATATTTTTCTTTCATTTCCTGCGCTTTATTCTCCCCAAACTGCCTTATGCCATATTCATAAGCCTGTTCAACAAGCCTTACAGGCTTTGTCTTACTGACTGCAATAAGCGTAACACTTCCATAACTGCGCCCTGCCCTGTCACATGCTGCTTTTACCCTGTCTTCTACCATTGCCAGGTTCTCCTTAACCATTTCTGACTCCTCCTAATAAATAATATCATCTTCATTAATCATATCTGGATTTAAAATTATGTGGTCATATGTTGAAAGCCCAAATGCTGTATCTTTAGATACAATTGCATATTCTCCATTGGAATAAAGTTTCTCAATATGCCGGAACTCACAAAAACCTTTGTTACAGTTATAAACACCTTCTAAATCCGCAATATTTGAAAGTTTCATGGACTGTACTCCATTATTTGTTCCTTGCACTATTACAGAGCCTGGCTCAAAAAGTGCAGAATCAATATATACTTTTCCTTTTTTTGTCTTATAATATATACTGGCAGCTTTAAATGTGGTTTCTTTTGTACCATCTTTTTTATATGTCAGAAGCATTACGCCATTGCTGCCATCTTCACCGCCTTTAGTAATAAATTTTTCTGGAATTACATAAAACTTCTTCTTAATAATAGAAGAAACAGGTATTTTCAACCCATCAGCATTATTAAATTCTATCTCTATATCAAGATACCTGTTATCAAGGTAACGTATCATATATTTGTCAAAATCAAGTTTTGCATAATATGCCGAATCTATTATAAATGTAGAAATATCTGCCGCAGTCTGCAGTCCATCCTTTTTAAATATAACCTGTATCTCTGTTTTATCACTTACCTTTTTATACTGTTTGTCTGTAAGCGGAAGTACAACAGACCATTTCTCACTATTGACAATTTTGTAAATGGCATCTCCTTTTTTTGCAGAGCCTGTACTCCTAAGCTGTGTCCAGTTATCATTCATATCTTCAAAATCTTTTGCCGAAATACTGTCTATAGACATTTCCTCAAGCCCGTCTGAACAAAATGAAATAATTCCTGTTTTTTTTGCCTTAACAAGTTCAAGGGAAGAAGCTATCTTCTTTTTCTTCATAACCTTGTCCAGATGTTCTAAAAGATTTACAGTAGTCATTTTAAGAAGGGTATTGTCTATATTATATTTAAAATTTGTAACATTGCTGTATAGTGATAAATCAAAACTGCTACGGAAATTTGCAATGTCACTCCTTATCTCCCTTGTATCATCCCCTGAAAGTGAAATATCTTTTGCTTCAACTGATGAAATATCACCTTCAAACTGTCCAGTTTTGTCTATCGAATAGACAACAGTATTTGCCCCAAGTTTTGCACCCTCACCTACATAATAGTTTATATATCCCCGTTTTTTTGTTGTAACAAGTGACTCATCCCTTAACACAATACCTCTTATAATTTCATTATCTGCAATCTGTGTTTCTGTAACTTCATATATTGAAACATGCTCTTTAGCAAAAGATTGTATAAATAAAAAAAGGAGGCATGCAGCAAAAATTATTAAAACTGTACCAGCAAAAAAGTGTGGACGTTTTTTCATTTTTACAACTTTCTTTTTTTGCCTTCGTGCTGCCAAAACAAATCCTCCTTCCAGGAACAAAACATCCAAAAGATGCAATCCGAAAAATATAACTTTTTTATTATAGACCTAATAAAAAAGTTTGTCCAGCCCATCTGTGACAAATACAGGATAACCGCATAAAAAGTTATTACCAATAAAAGTATTTAATTACCTGTTTTT
>CAJTXH010000069.1 GCA_910580005.1 uncultured Lachnospiraceae bacterium
TTTTGTGGCATAGGGATTTTATGCGCCATTACGTGGGCTGGCGTAGCGGAAGCGTACCCTGGAATGGAATATCCAGCTGGGTACGGAAACCCTGCGTCTGTCTGCAAACAAAGGACGGCTGGAAATTTTATGAAACGGACGTGTTTTGAATATAATATTTGCATTTTTTTAACTTCTGACATATAGTCTATTCCTTTACTGTAACTTTTGTTTTGAACACTACAGTCTCCCCACTTGCCAGGCTGACTGTTGTCTTAATTACTGCCTTGCCCTTTTTCCTGGCTTTCACTTTGCCGTTAAAACTGTTTACAGATGCAACAGACTTCTTTGTTGAACTGTACTCTATACTATCAATATTCTCCTCACAAATCTCATCCCAGTCTTCTTCTGAAAAACCTTCCCAGTCACTTTTATCTGCTGGTATAAGGCTTATATAAAATAATTTGCCTTTTTTTATTTCTTTTTTCTCTGGATTAACTGCAATGTCTGAAGCAGATAATTCTTCTTCATAATCATCGTTGTCATCATCATACCAATAGTAATCGTCATCATAACCATCTTCCCATTCCCCGGCATCATACCAGTAACCATTTTCCTGGTCTTTATCATCCAGACTAAAACTGCTGTCATCATCAAATCCGCCAAAACCGTCATTACCAAACCATCCAGGCAGAAAACTGCTCCATGCACCAATACTTTGCCTTTTTTCTGCATTTGCATTTACTGGTTGCACAGCCACACAACATACCAGCATTGCCATAATAGCAGCAATTATTTTTTTCCTCATACAAATCCTCCTTCCACTTATAAACTTCCTGCATTTCCATCAGACTGTTTTATATCTTACAACATCTTACATTAAATCTGTATTTACTTTTTAATATTCCTGCTACTATCCTTAGCAGTACTGTTTCTGTTACTTATACTGTTATAATTATTTTTCCTTTTATTAATATTATTACTCTTCCTGTTAAGGCTGGTATCGTTCCTTGTACCCCTGCTGCTATTTGCACTGTTACTATTCCTCCTGTTAGCAGGACTGCTTTTACTGCTGCCCCTGTTAACGCTTTTGTCCCTTTTGTCTTCTGGAATTATGTTGCTTTTATCACGCTTTATTGCAACAGACTCATTGGTTACAACAAATCTTTTAGGCCTGTTATTTTTATTATTCCCCACTTTTGCCTTTTCAGTTTTCCCTACTGTTTTTGTATCTCTTCCAGGTGAGTTTTTCTTTCTAACACCCTCTTTTTGCAAAGCATCACTTTCTGGATTATTTTCCACCAGCTCTTGCCTGGCAGACATAATTTCCTCTTCTGGTATTTTTTCTGCACTTGTTTCTCCGTTATTTGTTTCTCCCTTACTTGCTTCTTCTGCCTGTGGTACAATTTCTTTTATGTTTTCTTCTATTTCTGTATTTTCTATATTTTCTGTTTTTCTGTTTTCAGTTTCATTTTTTTCAGCTTCTTTTATGCTTTTCATCCTTTTTACCAGTTTATCTTTCTTCTCTCTGGCTTCTTTATCTTCTTCTGTACTTTTATTCCCTTTTTTATTTTTCTTTTCCCTGTTTTTCTCTCCTTTTTGCTTATGTCTTGGAATATCCTCTTCATTTAAAGGTCCAATATTGTCTGTATACCCATTATTATAATTGCCATTGTATTGTTCTGTTTCTTCTTCCTGGTGTTCTTCCCTGCCCCCTCTTAAAAAGATTATAATATGCGCTATAATTTTTACTGCCAGCCCAAGATAAAACAGACCTATAACTACTACTGATACAAAAAACAAGTCTGGCATGGCTTTTTTAATAATTTTCCAAGGCGCAATGTACTTGCTAATTGCGAATATTAATGATGTTGGAATTACTATGTGTAATAATATATCGGCTAACATGCGTATTATGCTGAATTTATCTTTTGTCCATCTTACCCATACCTCCATCATAAGTAGTGGGAGTATAGAACAAACAAACGCAAGAAAATAAATTAAATCTGCTGCGCCATGTTCCATAAGATAAGAGTTTGAACTTACAGCCCTGGCAGTTCCGCCTATTACAAGTGATACTGCACCTGCTTCGATTTCATCTGTATATTTCTGGCCTGTAAGGGCATCTGATGAATTAAATAATATAACCATACCTATATCCATTGAAGGTATTATAAACATTGCTGATGTATAATTTTCAACAGAACCATTACAGTAATATACTTGCTGCCCATCTATTTCTGTTGCTATCCAGCCCATTGTATAATATGCATCTGTTCCAAAAATACTTTTCCCTGCATACTCCCCCTTGTCTATAATGGATTCCATCGTATTATATGAAACTACTTTTCCCCCGGCAGACAAATACATCTGTATATATTTCCCCATATCTTTTACATTAGAAATAAGACCATTTGATGGAACTCCAAGCCAGTAACCCTCTTCTTTATATTCTACAGTATCTTTTAATGGCAAGCCAAAATAATTTCTGCATCCAGGTGTAATATCTGAGGTACTGTCTGTATCCCCAATAGTATAAGTTGACTGCATATCAAGGGGAACAGTTATATTTTCCCTTATATATGCTGCATAGTCCATACCTGAAACTGCCTCTATAACTTGTCCTAAAATGTTAAATTTAGTATTAACCGGCAGCCCGTCCAGTTCCGCATCCAGGTTGTAGGCTTCCAGTGTGTCTGCAAGTGCAAATTCATGTGCCTCCGGCTTTGTATATGATAAAAGTTCTTTTATTGTTGTATTGTATGCAATATCCTGTGATGGGTTTTTTATGTATTTTAACACCCTGTCTTCAAGATTTATATTCCCTTTTTCCACAAGCTGCATAATTGCAAGCGTTGTAAATGTCCTTGTCAATGCGCTTATCTGAAGGCCTGATGACGTTTCTTTAACATCACCAAATGCTACACTGTATATTTCTTTCTGGGAAGTAACTATTGACAGGGACCCTCCTGGTATATTAGCTGCTGCTAGCTGCTGCATAACATACTCTTCAACATTCCTTTCATGATAGCTTGCTGCCCCGGCCTTTGCAAAACCCGTTATAAATAATAATACAGCCAGCACCCCGGTTAAAACTCTTTTGTTCATCTAATACCCTCCAAAAATAAGTATAACATGTCTGAAAACCATTATACCAAAAACAGGCATTACAATCAACAGAATGTAATGCCCAAAGTGCTTATATCCACACATTTCCTCTCTTAGTAACTATGCACAGATAACCGGCTTTAATTCACGGATTAACTTCTCTTTATCGCTCTGTTCACAATTACTTGTCATCCATAAAATGCTTTTTAAATCTAAAGTCATTATTCCAAGTATTGATTTAGCATCAACACAGTAACTCCCGCAGTATAAATCAAAATCCCCATCATACTGTGAAACAATTCGTACAAATTTACTTACGTCACTAACATTATTAAACTTTACTTTTATCTTGTCTCTCATAAAAACCACTCCTTTTCATTATGCTTATGACAAGAAACAACTACTTATGGAGCTTCTCCATACTCCAATAACCCCGCCAGACATTACATCTGCATACCACCCCCAGGGGGATGTTATCTGCAACTTCTGACTGTCGGTACTTTATCACACTTGAAAATATTTCTATATACATTTTACGCTGTATTTTATACGTTTTTTACTGCATTTTCCAGATTTCACCCTTTTTTATACTTTTTTCGGTATTTTAATGGTGTGTCTCCATTTTTTCTTTTAAAGTAACTGCTAAATCTGCTTTGCGAACTAAAAGCACAAATTTCACTTATTTCCTGTAATGAATATTCTGTAAATTTTAAAAGATATTCACTATGTTTAATTTTCTCATCTATAATATACTGCTTTAATGGCAAGCCTTCATACGCTTTAAACTGCTCAGACAGATAATTCGGGGACACTCCTACAGATTTAGCTATATCAGCAATTATTATATTGTCATGGATATGCCCGAAAACATAATCTTTTACCTGCGAAATAAGAGGGTTGCTGCTGCCCTTACAATTTATATTATGCACCTCATTTGCAAATGCAAATTCTGCTTTTCTTGCTGCTTGCTCTATTTTAACTTGTGTATTTAAACTTTCTTCTATATTATTTATAAATGTATCACACATTCCAAAAGCCATTTCATGGCTTAACCCGCCTTCAATTGCACTTCTTGCGGCAGCATTTATTATATATACTGCCATATTTTTACAGTTCCTTACAGGGTCAGCAGATGTCCTGCCGGTTTCTGTATACCCTGCCTTGTCTATACTCTGTTGCAGCCCTTTGGCATCACCCCTGCGTATACATTCCATCTCTATAAGTTCCTGTGGATAAAAATTATGTGGTACAGACTCCTCATTGAACTGGGATATATTTTTAGCAACCAGCCTTGTTATCTCTTCATCTAATACTATGTTTCTCTGCCACAGCTCATTCCGCCCTGCATCCGTTCCTGATATATCCCTCCATAAAATAAGTATAATTGAAGTGTACTGCTCCCTTGGGCAGTATGGTATATAGACATCATCTTTTCTGTAATAACCATAAAGGCATACCCTCCCTGTTACGATGTATTTTTCTGCTGCTTCATCCCACACCGAACATATGGCTATGCCTTCATTATCTGATTCTATATATGGAAAATCTTTAGTTGTCTTTTCAATTATACTATGCAGTCCATCTGTACTGTTAATACTTCTTCCCTGTATTTCCTCTTCCAGTTCCCCTTCTGTACTATATATATAAATAGAAGTCCCTAAAAGTGGTACAAGCTGTGCCAGCAAATATTTATCTGCCATATAACCTGTTATGCAAGTGCGGCTGTAATAATTGCCATTGAGTATACCTCTGAGGCATTACATCCTCTTGACAAATCATTTACAGGTGCATTAAGCCCAAGCAGGATAGGCCCGTATGCATCAAAGTTACCCATGCGCTGTGCAATCTTGTAACCTATGTTTCCTGAATTGATATCAGGGAATATAAATGTATTTGCATGGCCTGCTACTTCTGATTCAGGGCATTTTGTACGTGCTACCCTTGGTGAAACAGCAGCATCAAACTGCATCTCTCCCTCTATTGGAAGGTCAGGATATTTTTTCCTTGCTTTTAATGCTGCATTGCGCATTTTATCAACTGTTTCGCCTGAACCTGAACCATGTGTAGAATAACTTAAAAATGCTACCTGTGGCTCAACACCAAATATTTTTGCACATTTTGAAGCTTCTCCAGCTATTTCCACAAGTTCATCCTCTGTAGGGTTTATATTAATTGCACAGTCTGCCATTGCAAGCACTTCATTCTCACCTGTTGCCCTTGGACGCACCAGTATAAAGCATGATGACACTATATTATTTTCTGGCTTTGTCTTAATAAGCTGTAATGCAGGACGTACTGTATCTGCCGTTGAATATGTCGCACCACCCAGAAGTGCATCTGCAACTCCCATCTTTACAAGCATTGTACCAAAATAATTAGCCTGTGAAAGTATTTCCCTTGCCTTTTCAGGTGTAACCCCTTTGCTCTTCCTTAGTTCACAAAAACATTCAACCATTTCATCTGTTTTATCGTACTTTGCAGGGTCAATAATCTCTGCGCCTCTTATATTAAAACCACAGTCCTCTGCCGCTATGGCAATCTTTTCCTCACTCCCAATAAGTATCGGATGCAGGAAACTGCTTGCAAGCAGGCGTGACGCCGCCTCAAGTATACGTGAATCTTCACCCTCTGTAAATACTATCTTTTTAGGATTCTTTTTCAAAACAGCTATTAACTGGCCAAAACCAAACATTGTCCCATCTCCAATCTATTTATTATAATTGCATAACCCTATGCTTCTAAAAGTACACCTATTAAGAAGCGTGCCTTTTAAATGCTTACTTAATGAGTTTAATTATTTCCAATATTTCATGCACCTTGCATATTGTCTTATAATTTAATAAGATTGTCAAGCCATATTTTGTACAAATAATTTTATACTTTTTGTTATTTTTTCCCTATTATTATTGTATAGTTGTATACAATAATACACATTCCGCTATTGCACTTTTTTATGCCTGTCCAGCCTGCTTCTTTACAATAAAAAACAGAGCATACAGATTAATTTTCTGTACACCCTGGCACTATGTTATTATCTTGTTACTATTGTATTAACAGCTATTAAATATGCTAGCTTTTAGTTACGTCATAAAAAGGTGTATTTCCCCTTAATTTTGACCTTGTAACAAGAATTTATGAAATTAGCATAGAAAAATTTAATATTTGGTGTTTTTTTCCTTATATATGCTAAATTTATGCAGCTACAGACCCGATATAAATAATACAATAATAATCTGGTTTACATAGATTGTTAGAAATATTAGTAGTCACATACAGCCAGATGGCTGGCTGCAATGGTATAAAAAGGAGGTTTAATTATGAGCGTATCATCAATATCAGGAGCAACACAGACATATGAAACTACTACTGCTGCCGCTTCCGCTACTGCTGCTAAAGAAGCACAGCAAAAAGAAACAGCAACAACAGAGAAAAATACAGCTAACGAAGTTGTTTATGAAAAAGGGAACACTAAAAAGAAAGACAGTGCTAACCAGATTTATAACAGGGATGCTGTTATTTCAAAATTAAAGGCAGACCAGAAGTCACGTGCAGACTCAATGAGAGGCCTTGTCCAGAAATTACTCTCAAAACAGGCTAATAAATTCGGCATTGCAAACCAGAGTTTATCAGCTATATTTGGTGAAGCTGCTAAAAATGCTGACCCTGCAACAATCAAGAAAGCACAGGAAGATATCTCTGAGGATGGTTACTGGGGTGTTAACAAAACATCAGACAGGCTTGTAAGCATGGCAATAGCTTTATCAGGCGGAGATACAAGCAAAGCTGATGAAATGATGGCTGCTATCCAGAAGGGATATGACAAAGCTACTGCTGCATGGGGCAAAGAACTCCCTGATATTTCCAAGAGGACATTAGAAGCTACAAAGCAGAAAATGGAAGACTGGAAAAATGGCAGGACAACAGCACAGGATTATGCAGAATACCTGAATTAATTTTATAAGTATATCAATGCACTTGGCAATACAGCACAATGTGTGCATTATAAAACAATAATGCTGCGGGCATTACTGCCCACAGCATTGTTGTTTTATAATATAATTCTATTTATATCTGCCTGCAATGTCAATCCTTGTCAATGCTTTTTTAAGTGCAAGCTCCGCACGCATCATATCAACAGATTTTCCACCGCTTTTTAAGCGGCGTTCTGCACGCAGTTTTGCCTCTTCGGCACGGTTTACATCTATCTCATCCGGCCATTCACATGACTCGGCAAGTATAGTTACCTTGCTTTTTGTGATTTTAACAAATCCATCATGAAGCGCTGCTTCTTTTTTGCCATCTGCCTGTTTTATACGCAGAATACCTGGCTCAAGAATAACTGTAAGAGGAATGTGGCCAGCCAGTACACCAATCTCACCCTCTGTAGTCTTCATTTCTACCATTTCCGCATCGCCATCAAAGAATACACGTGTAGGGGAGATAATCTGTAAGTTGAACGTTTTGTCAGCCATACTGGTCTCCTTTCTACTTGGACTTCATCCTCTGGACAACCTCATCAATTGTGCCGGCATTAAGGAAAAGGTTTTCTGGAATTTCATCATGCTTGCCATCCAGTATTTCCTGGAAGCCACGTACAGTTTCACCTACTGGCACATACTGTCCTGGAAGGCCTGTAAACTGCTCTGCAACATGGAAAGGCTGTGACAAAAACCTTTGTACTTTCCTTGCCCTGTTTACTACAATCTTATCATCTTCTGAAAGTTCATCCATACCAAGAATTGCAATAATATCCTGGAGTTCCTTATATCTCTGTAATATTTCCTGTACACCACGTGCCGTCTTATAATGCTCTTCACCTACTACATGAGGGTCAAGTATACGTGATGTAGACTCGAGAGGGTCTACAGCCGGGTAAATACCAAGCTCTGATATAGAACGTGAAAGAACTGTTGTTGCATCCAGATGGGCAAATGTATTGGCAGGAGCCGGGTCTGTAAGGTCATCAGCAGGTACATAAACAGCCTGTACTGATGTGATAGAACCTTTCTTAGTAGAAGTTATACGCTCCTGTAATGCACCCATTTCTGTCTGGAGTGTTGGCTGGTATCCAACCGCACTAGGCATACGCCCAAGCAGTGCTGAAACTTCTGAACCAGCCTGTGTGAAACGGAAAATATTATCAATAAACAAAAGTACATCTTTACCTGAACGGTCACGGAAGTTTTCTGCCATTGTAAGCCCTGTAAGCCCTACCCTCATACGTGCCCCAGGAGGCTCGTTCATCTGCCCGAACACCATTGTAGTCTTATCAATAACGCCAGACTCAATCATTTCATAGTAAAGGTCATTACCTTCACGTGTACGCTCACCAACGCCTGTAAACACTGAATATCCGCCGTGTTCCTGCGCAATATTTGTTATAAGCTCCTGTATTAATACGGTTTTGCCTACACCAGCGCCGCCAAAAAGACCAATCTTTCCACCCTTCTGGTATGGGCAGAGCAAGTCAACTACCTTAATACCTGTTTCAAGGATTTCAGTAGCTGTTGACTGTTCTTCAAATGCTGGTGCTTTTCTATGGATTGGGTCATATTTAACGCCTGTTGGGGCAGGTTTTTCGTCAATAGGTTCACCAAGCACATTAAACATACGTCCTAATGTTGCTTCGCCAACGGGGACTGAAATAGGCCCGCCTGTCGCTTCGGCTTCCATGCCACGTACAAGCCCGTCTGTAGGCCCCATTGCAATACAGCGCACAGTATCATCGCCAAGATGCTGTGCAACTTCAACTACGAGTTTTCCGCCATTGTTTAACGGTACTCTGATAGCATCGTTGATTTCCGGAAGTTTTCCCTCTGGAAACTTAATATCCAGAACAGCACCGATAATCTGTGTAAGCTTACCTGTATTTAATTCTGCCATCGTCTTTCTCCTTTTTATTATTTTAAATATTACTATGAAATAGCTGATGCACCTGCTATAATCTCTGTAAGTTCCTGTGTAATGGAAGCCTGCCTTGCCCTGTTATATTTAAGTGACAAATCACTTATCATTTCCTCTGCATTGCTTGTTGCAGAATCCATTGCCTGCATACGTGCACCGTTTTCACTTGCATGTGACTCCACAAGCCCTCCAAATACAAGACTGTTAATATATTTCGGGATAATAGCATCAAGTGCTTCTTCTGGTTCTGGCTCATAATTCATAAGTGTTATCTTGTCAAGCGGGCTTTCTGGCTCTTCTTCCTGTTCTGAAACAATATCTTCTGCATCTATAGGAAGCAGCTTAACAAGTGTAGGTATCTGCACAACAGTATTTTTAAATATTGTATATGCAAGATATATCTCACCTATTTCACCATTTGTAAATTTGCTTAAAAGTTCCTTGCCAATTTCTATTGCATCAGCATAAAGCGGCTCATTAATTGCCTCTGAATAATCACCAGCTATTGTATAGCCCTGCCTTGAAAGTGAATCACGTCCTTTAGTCCCTACAGCATAAATAACAGTATCTTCTTTATTAAAGCGCCCATCCTTTGAAATCATTTTAACTATATTGGAATTATATCCTCCAGCAAGGCCTCTGTTTGAAGTAATAGTTATTACAGCTTTTTTATCAGACTTGCTTTTTTGCAGGAATGGATGTGACATCTGCCCTGACTTGGCAATCATGCCTGCAACCGTTTCATACATTGTTTCAAAATATGGCTTTGAAACTTCTGCACCAACTTTTGCCTTTTGCAGTTTTACAGAGGATACAAGCTTCATAGCTTTGGTAATCTGTCCTGTACTCTGGACACTCTCTTTACGCCTTTTA
This sequence comes from uncultured Lachnospiraceae bacterium, assembly GCA_910580005.1. GTDB lineage: Bacteria > Bacillota > Clostridia > Lachnospirales > Lachnospiraceae > Butyribacter. Next base: position 9,865 of record CAJTXH010000069.1, read on the forward strand.
ATATCTCTCATTGAGGCCATATTAACCCTCATTTCTGCGCTGCTCTTTTTACTTTTTTGCATTAATTGTGCCAGGCAGCGCACAGGCACAACCGCCAGCCTAATTACCTGTTCCTAATGAAATCTGCTTTAAATTCTTCTATTCCTTTAACAAGCTTCTTTTCTGTATCTTCTTTAATCTCACCATCAGTACGTATTGCCTCTGGTACTTCAGGGTATTTTGTATCAATATATTCAAAAAGACCTTTTTCAAATTCAAGTATGTCCTCTACTTCTATATCAATAAGATATTTCTTAGTAGCAGCATAAATAATCATAACCTCATTTTCTACTGGCATTGGATTATACTGGTCTTGTTTTAATATTTCACGTATTCTTTCACCCTGTGCAAGCTGTGCCTTTGTTTCAGGGTCAAGGTCTGAACTGAACTGTGAGAAAGCAGCAAGCTCCCTGAACTGTGCAAGTTCAATACGGATTGGCCCGGAAATCTTCTTCATAGCTTTAATCTGTGCAGAACCACCAACCCTTGATACAGAAAGCCCGGCATTAATAGCCGGCCGGAAACCTGAATTAAACATTTCTGTTTCAAGATAAATCTGCCCGTCTGTTATGGAAATTACATTAGTAGGGATATATGCAGATACATCGCCTGCCTGTGTTTCTATAATAGGAAGCGCTGTAAGCGAACCGCCGCCTAACTTATCTGAAAGCCTTGCTGCCCTCTCAAGAAGTTTGGAATGTAAATAGAATACATCACCAGGATAAGCTTCACGTCCTGGAGGACGCTTAAGCAGCAATGCCATTGTACGGTATGCAGCAGCATGTTTTGTTAAATCATCATATATTATAAGCACATCCTTGCCAGCTTCCATCCACTCTTCACCTATTGCACACCCTGAATATGGTGCAATATACTGTAATGGCGCAAGTTCGCTCGCTGTAGAGGCCACAACAGTTGTATAATCCATAGCACCATATTCTTCAAGCTTATTAACAATAGATGCTACAGTAGAAGCTTTTTGTCCTATGGCAACATATATACAGTATACGTTTTCTTTTTTCTGGTTAATAATTGTATCAATTGCAATAGCTGTTTTTCCTGTCTGGCGGTCGCCGATTATAAGTTCACGCTGCCCCCTGCCGATAGGTACCATTGAGTCAATAGCTTTGATACCTGTCTGTAAAGGTGTATCTACTGATTTTCTGGAAATAACACCCGATGCAACCCTTTCAATCTGCCTTTTCTTCTTGGTTTCTACCGGACCTTTCCCGTCTATAGGCTGTCCCAGGGCATTCACTACACGTCCAAGCATTGCATCGCCAACAGGTACTTCAACAACCCTTCCTGTTGTTTTTACAATATCACCCTCATTAATATTTTTATGGTCACCTAAGAGCACAGCACCAACATTGTCTTCTTCAAGGTTAAGCACCATGCCATAAACTTCATTTGGAAATTCAAGAAGTTCACCCTGCATAGCTTTTGCCAGGCCATGAATACGGGCAATACCATCGGCAACCTGTATTACAGTACCTGTATCTGCAACTTCAAACTTGGTACTATAGTTCCTAATCTGTTCTTTAATTACAGAACTGATTTCCTCAGGTCTTAAATTCATGTTACTCTTGCACCTTCCTTCATTTATTAATTAGAAAGCTGGATTTTATTAAGTTCCTTCGCCATATTTTCCAGCTTCGTTTTTACACTGCTGTCTACTACCCTGTCGCCTATCTTTATAACCATCCCGCCAATTAAAGCAGGGTTGACAGAATACTCCATTCGGAATTTTACATATGAAGTAATTTCAAGAAGCCTGGCTTCTATATCCTTCTTCTGCCCGGCTGACAAAGCAGCAGCAGATGTCACACAGGCAACACCAATCTTCTTTTCCTCCCATACCTTTGACATAAAGTATAAAAGGATGTCTTCTATTTCATTAAAACGCCCTTTTTCTACAATAGTTATAATAAACCCTGTTAGTTCAGGTGAAACCTTGCCTTTAAATGCTTTCTCCACCATAGATTTTTTCTCATCAACAGGAATTTTAGGATGTGCAAGAAGACTGATATATTCTTCGTTCTCTTTAAGCACCTGTAAAACTGCCTCCACTTCTTCAAGCATGGTATCCAGTGTGCCTTCTTCCACGGCAACTTCAAACAAAGCATCACCGTATGTTTTTGATACTAACTTAGCCATGTTTCATCACCCATCTCTTTTAAAGTGTCTGCAATTAACTGTGACTGTTTCTGGTCATCTAAAGAAGATGCAACAATCTTGCCTGCCATAATGGATGCAACAGAGATAATTTCCTGTTTTACATCATCCTTTACCTTGGATTTCTCAAGTTCAGCCTCACGGCTTGCCCTTTCAAGGATTCTTGCAGATTCTTCTTTTGCCTCATTTATAATAGCGTTCTCTTTTTTCAATGCCTTTTTGCGGGTATCGCTAAGGATTTCCTCAGCCTCTTTGCCAGCTGCTTTAAGCTTTGCATCATACTCTGACTTAAACTGTATGGCATCCTCTTTTTCCTTAGCAGCCGTTTCAAGCTGTTCTTTAATGAAATCCTGTCTTTTCTGCAGCATATTGCGTGCAGGGTTAAAGAGCAGGTAAGAAAGTAAAAGGAATAATGCAAACATCGCAATCATGGTTATAACCGCATCAACAAGGAGTTGCGGGTCAAGACCAAATATATAATCGCCAAGTGCGCTGCCTGACAATGCTACTCTTATTACAACACTCACTTTTTAAGCCTCCTTTCTGCTGCAATCTTTGGATTGCATAAATCAAAGTTTGCCATAAAGTGGGTTAGCGAATAACAGGATTAACGCAACTACAAGACCATAAAGACCAGTTGTTTCTGCTACAGCCTGGCCTAAAATCATTGTTGACATAATGTCACCCTTTGCACCTGGGTTACGTCCAACTGCTGAAGCACCATAACCAGCAGCAATACCCTGGCCTACACCAGGACCAATACCTGCGATAACTGCAAGGCCTGCACCTATTGCAGAACCCATTAATACTAAACCTTCATTTGTTATATTCATTTTACATCCTCCTTAAAAAATAACATAAAATTGATTTTTTGATGCCAGAACACCTTTGTGTTTATGCATCTTCCCCTATTGCATCAGAAACAAAACTCATTGTCAACATACAGAATACATACGCCTGTATACACCCGGAAAATACATCCAGATATGCATGAAGTGCAGCAGGCCATATAAGAGTAAGCACCCTTGGCAACAAACCATAAAGCAGCCCCATCATAACCGTTCCTGATAATATATTACCAAATAAACGGAGTGACATTGACACAGGTGTTGAAAATTCACTAATAAGGTTCATTGGGAAGAATAAAAAGATTGGCTCAAATAAAGCTTTAATCTTTCCCATTCCCTGGTATTTAAACCCATTATACTGAATCATTACCCATGTGATAACTGCCAAAGGAAATGTTACACCAAAATCTGCTGTTGGCGGCCTTAATCCCAGCAGCCCAGACAAGTTACAGGCAAGTATAAACAAAAACAATGCACTTACATAATTTCTGAAAGCCAGCGCTTTCTTAGGCCCCATTGTACCTTTTACCATTCCATCAAGTGATTCAACTATAAGTTCAACCACATTCAGGAACGGTCCTGGCACTTTATTGGGATTTGCATTCTTAATAGCGTGGTTGGCACATACTGCAAAAATGAGTATAGCAGCAATAACTATAATCATAGATATATGTGTTGTTGTAAGATACACGTCCCATCCAAAGAATGAGAATTTTGTATTTGAATAACCCCTTATAAAGAAGTCAACCTGGTCACCACCGCCAGCAAGAACAACCCTTACGGGTATCTGCGGCAAATCTAAGACGCCATTTCCCACATTTTCACCCTCCTTTTCTTAATATTGTATTGAAATAACAATATGAAAATATTGTCAAAACACTACCACCTTTGTATACGCCCTGCCATTTTATGAACTACAGGCTGCAAATAAGCAGAAATCTTCATGCCAAACAGACCAAGCACTGTACCAGCAGGATGGATATATTTATATCCTGCCATAGAAACCGCCAGTACAAAAGCCATGAAGAAAAACCTTTTTAACGTGGCAAGCTGCATATGTTTCTGTGCATGTTTCACATCCATGCCAAGCGCTATATCAAGATGATGGAACATATGCAGTAAAAGCCCCGCCGCTGCCATGCCGCCAAACAACACTCCTGCTGCTGCTGCCAGCTTATTGCCTGCTGCTATTACTAATATAATCAAAACTGGTATTAACCATACCAGTAAACCAGCAAACATTTCTTTTAGTAGCTGCCTTGCCTTCTTCATATCTAAAACCCCTTCTATTTTCTGGCTGGCCCTTTATTTTCAGGATAACGTTTTGTTTTTACTATTTCTGTATACTCTTGTGCTTCTTCTGCATGATTATGGCTATAGTTTTTAAGTTCTTGTATATACTCCATCCTGTCATGTTCCTTTTTCATATCTGAGGAATAAAATGGCTTTGTAAGGATATATACATTCCTGAATGCCGCACCAATACCTATAAAAACAAGCACCAGAAAACATACCTGCGTATTAAGCAGCCGGTCCAGCCATACACCAAGAGCAGCACATAAGAATATGGGGACCATCATAC
>CAJTXH010000070.1 GCA_910580005.1 uncultured Lachnospiraceae bacterium
TCCCCAATGTTACAAAAAATGCTAGTTTTTTTGTAACATTGGGATTTTATGCGCCGCTGCGTATGCCACCGTAGCGGAAGCGTGCCCCTGTACGGAATATTCTGGCTCTGGCACGGAAACCGTCCGTTTTTACATAAACACAGGATAACTGGAAATTTATGAAACGGACGTGAACAAGGCAAATCCACCCTTGCACTATGGTGTATTTCCGGGTACAATAAGTGCTGTATGCAGATAATTCCAAATATTATAGTGTTATAAAGTTTGTGTCTGCGCGCTGCCTGCCACAAACATGGATTATTAAAGCGGCGCAGAAATGAGGTTAATTATGGGCAGCATGATAAAAGTTGTAGTTGATGCAATGGGTGGTGACAATGCACCAGAGGCACCTGTAAAGGGTGCAGTTGAAGCACTGGGCGAAGTTTCCAATTTAAGCATTATACTGGCTGGACGGACTGATGATATAAACAGGGAACTTGGCAAATATACATATGATAAAGAGCGTATAAGCATTGTACACGCTGATGATGTTATCGGTTTTAATGAGCCGCCTGTTATGGCTATAAGAAAGAAGAAGAACTCATCAATAGTTACAGGCATGAACCTTGTAAAACATGGTGATGCTGATGCATTTGTTTCAGCAGGGAGCACTGGTGCAATACTTGTCGGTGGGCAGTTTGTTGTAGGCAGGATAAAGGGTGTTGAAAGGTCGCCGCTTGCCCCTCTTATACCAACAGCAAAAGGACCAGCACTGCTTATTGACTGTGGTGCGAATGTTGATGCCAAAGCATCACATCTTGTACAGTTTGCCAAAATGGGCTCTATATACATGAAATATGTAGCAGGTGTAAAAAATCCAAGGGTTGCAATAGTTAATATTGGTGCAGAAGAAGAAAAAGGCAATGCCCTGGTTAAAGCAACATATCCTTTATTAAAAGAGTGTACAGATATTAACTTTACAGGAAGCATTGAGGCAAGGGATATACCTAAAGGTGATGCAGATGTTATTGTATGTGAGGCATTTGTAGGAAATGTAATCCTTAAACTTTATGAAGGGCTTGCATCAACGCTTATGTCTAAAATAAAGGAAGGGCTTATGTCTACTTTAAGAAGCAAAACAGGGGCACTTCTTATAAAGCCAGCACTTAAAGAAACATTAAAGCAGTTTGATACATCAGAACAGGGAGGGGCGCCGCTTCTAGGGCTTAATGGGCTTGTAGTAAAAGCGCATGGAAGCTCTGGTTCTTTAGAGATAAAACAGGCAATTAAACAGTGCCTGCAGTTTGGCAAAGAGAAAATTAATGAAAAAATTAAAGAAAACCTGACTATTGAATAAGGTGGTGCTAAAATGGAATTAGAGAAACTTCAGGCAATAATAGCAGAAGTATTGCAGACAGATGCAGAGTCTGTTTCTGTAGACATGTCATTTTATGATGACCTTGGGGCAGATTCGCTTGAACTGTTCCAGATAGTTATGGGTGTGGAGAGTGAATTTGATATTGTGATTGATGAAGATACTGCGGGAAGTATAGATACAGTAGAGGATTTATATAAGTTAATTGCTGCAGGATAGGAGATTTTGCCAGATGAAACAGGAGAAAATATTAGAATTTGAAGAAAGGGCTGGCTATAAATTCAGCCAGCCGGATTTGCTGGTAACGGCACTTACACATAGTTCATATTCCAATGAAAACAGGCTTAAGAAATATGAGTGCAACGAAAGGCTGGAATTTCTCGGGGATGCTGTACTTGAACTTGTTTCAAGTGAATATATATATAATGAAAATCCTGAAAAGCCAGAAGGGGACTTGACAAAGATAAGGGCAAGTTATGTATGTGAGCCTACACTTGCACTTTGTGCAAGGGAACTTAAGCTTGGGGAGTATTTACAGCTTGGAAAGGGTGAAGATTTAACAGGGGGACGTGAAAGGGATTCTATATTGTCTGATACGCTTGAAGCTACTATAGGTGCAGTTTACCTTGATGGAGGGTTTGAGCGCGCCAGAGAGTATATATATAAACATATTTTGAAGGATATAGAAAAGAAAAAGCTGTTCTATGACAGTAAAACCATACTTCAGGAAATTGTGCAGGGAGACCATCTGGAGCTGGAATATGAGCTTCTTAATGAAGAAGGGCCTGACCATAATAAATCTTTTACAGTATCTGTAAATGTTGGCGGCAAAATGCTTGCAAAGGCAACAGACAGGACAAAGAAAAAGGCAGAACAGTCTGCAGCATACCAGGCAATCCTTAAACTGGATGCAAGTAAGAACAGGAGATAGCAGATGTATTTAAAAAGTCTTGAAGTACATGGTTTTAAATCATTTGCCAATAAGCTGGTTTTTGAATTCCATGATGGCATTACTGCTATTGTAGGTCCTAATGGCAGCGGCAAGAGCAATGTTGCGGATGCTGTAAGATGGGTTCTGGGTGAGCAGAGCGCAAAGCAGCTCCGTGGCGCTAAAATGGAGGATGTTATTTTTGCTGGTACACAGATGCGTAAACCGCTGGGTTTTGCATATGTTGCTATTACTATCAGCAATGAAGACCACAGGCTTGATGTGCCTTATGAGGAAGTAAAAATTGCAAGGCGTGTGTACCGTTCTGGTGAAAGCGAATACCTTTTAAACGGGGCATCATGCAGGCTTAAGGATGTACAGGAACTTCTTTTTGATACAGGTATAGGCAAGGAAGGGTATTCAATTATCGGGCAGGGGCAGATTGATAAAATATTAAGCGGAAAGCCAGATGAGCGCAGGGAGCTTTTTGATGAGGCAGCAGGGATTGTAAAGTATAAAAAGCGCAAAGCAGCAGCAGAAAAAAATCTTGAAGAAGAGAAACAGAACCTTGTTCGTATTGAGGATGTACTTTCTGAACTTGGCAAGCAGGTTGTGCCTCTTGAAAGGCAGGCAGGCAAGGCAAGGGAGTATTTAAAATACAGGGATGAACTGAAAAGCCTTGATGTAAATGCGTTTCTTATGGAATATGAAAGGACTGGCGCTGAAATTGCAGAAACAGATAAGAAAATAGAAATTGCAGACAGTGACATGGAAAAGGCAAGGTCTGGCTTAGAAGACTGCAGGCAGCAGTATAAGGAACTGGAAGAACAGTTAAATAACCTGAATAACATTATTGAGGAAGAGAGCGGGATTATCTCTGAAAAGAAAGTACAGCATAATAATGCGGAAAACAGCATAAAGGTATTAAATGAACAAATAAATGCAATATACCAGAGCGAACAGCATTTTAAGGAGCAGATACAGAATTTTAAAGAGCATAAAACTGCATTTGAAAATGAACTTGAAGATTACAATTTACAGTTAGTTAAAAATAGTGAGGGACTAGCAAGGCTTGAGGCTGTAAAAAATGAGAAAGAAGCAGGGCTTAAGGATATACAGGGCATGATAAAACAGAGCCAGCAGGAGATAGAAAACTGCCGTAAAGAAATGATGGAAGCACTTAATGAGGCTTCAGGCATTAAGGCAGAAGAGAACAGGCTTAAAACGCTTCTTGAACAGAATAATATTAAAAAAGCTGAATTTACACAAAGGGTTATTGAGAATAAATCAGATGCAGCAGACTTTAAGGAGATTATGGAAAAAGGACAGAAATCGTTTGATGAAGTTTCAGAAAAGATTGCTGCAAAAAGGAAGTTAGGACAGGAATATGCACAAACTGCCATAAAATTAAATGATGATGTTAAAAAACTTGAAAATGAGTACAGCCAGATGCAGCAGCAGTTCCATATTGAAAATTCACGTCTGGCTTCCCTTAAAAATATGTCAGAAAGATATGACGGCTTTGGGCAGAGCATAAAGCGTGTAATGGAACAGAAGGAGAAGCACAGCGGAATAATTGGCGTTGTTGCTGATATTATCAGGGTAAAGAAAGAGTTTGAAACTGCCATTGAAACTGCACTTGGCGGAAGCATACAAAATATTGTTACAGATAATGCACAGACTGCAAAAGATATGATACAGCACCTTAAAAAGAATAAATACGGGCGTGCAACATTCCTGCCACTGGCTAATATAAGGCAGGGGAAAGAAATACAGGCAGATGGCATTATGGAGCAGAAAGGCGTTATTGGGACTGCTTCTTCGCTTGTGGAAGCTGATTCACAGTACAGTATACTTATAAAATACCTGCTTGGGCGGCATATAGTTGTTGATAATATTGATAATGCCATAGTGATTGCGGAAAAATACAACCATACTATAAGGATAGTTACTAAAGAAGGCGATTTATTAAACCCTGGCGGCACTATGTCTGGTGGTGCATTTAAAAACAGCAATAACCTGCTTGGGCGGCGCAGGGAAATGGAAGACCTGGAAAAAACAGTTAAAAACCTTAAGGACAGGCTTTTAAAAATTTCTGGAAAGCTTAAAGAAGCAGAGGATAAAAAAGCGGCTGTTACAGAAAAAATAACTGCCAATGAGAAGATAATACAGGAACTTGTATTAGAGCAGAATACAGCAAAGATTAATTATGACAGGGCTTTAAGCGATTTTAAGGCAAATGAAGAAAAGCTTGCACATATCCATATTGAGGCAAAGGAAACAGAACAAAGGAATACCAGGCTTAAAAAGGCACTTGAAGAAGTTAATTTAAAACTATCAGATAATGATGGAAAGAGCCAGTCATACGAAGAGCAGATTGCTTTATTAAATGCAGGGCTTGAGGAAATGCATAATTCTGAAAGCAGCATTTCCCAGGAAAATTCAAACCTTATAGCAGAGATTGCCTCTCTTGAAAGTGGGCGCAGCTTTATTTATGAAAATATAAACCGTATTACAAATGAAATTAAAGACATGGAAAAAGGTATTGAAGAAGCTGTATCAAATAGTGGCAATATTGGCAAGCTTGTATCTGGTAAACAGCAGGAAATAGAGCAGGTATTAAAAAATATAGAAGATATAAAGCTTGAAACAGCAAGGCTTTCAGAAGGTCTTGAAAGAAGAAAGGCAGAGCGTGAAGAAATATCTGTAAGGAATAAGGAGTGTCTTGCAAAACGTGAAGAACTTTCAGAGCTTGCAAGTGGACTGGACAAAGAATGTTTCCGTCTGGGCAGCCAGAGGGATAAACTGGAGGAAAGGATTAACTCTTATACAGAATATATGTGGGAACAGTATGAACTTACATACCACAGCGCAGAAGCCTTAAAGACTGGAAGTACATTAAGCCTTGCAGATATGAAGAAACGCATTGAGGAACTTAAAGGCACAATAAGGGCACTTGGGGATGTTAATGTAAATGCAGTAGAACAGTATAATGAGCTTATGGAGAGGTATGAACTGCTGGCGGGACAGCATGCCGACCTTACAGAAGCCGCAGAAGTGCTTGTTGGTGTAATAGAAGAGCTTGATACAGAAATGCGCAGGCAATTTGAAATACAATTTGCAGAAATAAGCAGCCGTTTTAATAATGTATTTAAAGAACTGTTTGGCGGTGGCAGGGGTACTATTGAGCTTGTGGAAGGTGAGGACATACTGCTTGCAGGGATAAATATAATAGCCCAGCCTCCTGGTAAAAAACTACAGAATATGATGCAGCTTTCAGGTGGGGAAAAGGCACTTTCAGCGATAGCGCTTCTTTTTGCAATACAGAGTTTAAAGCCTTCACCATTTTGTCTTTTAGATGAAATAGAGGCAGCGCTTGACGACTCCAATGTAGGCAGGTATGCAGAATATCTGCATAAACTTACTAAAGACACACAGTTTATTGTAATTACACACCGCAGGGGCACAATGGATGCTGCAGACATATTATATGGAATAACAATGCAGGAAAAAGGTGTTTCAACCCTTGTATCCGTAAACCTTGTGGAAGAATAGGGCGGAGTTATTTATTAGGAAAGGGCATGGATTTAGTATTATGAAAGAAAAGAAAGGTTTTTTTAGCAGGCTTAAAGAAGGGCTGGCAAAAACACGTGATAATTTAGTAGCTGGAATTGATTCAATTTTCAACGGGTTTTCAGAAATTGATGAGGATTTTTATGAGGAGCTGGAGGAAGTCCTTATTATGGCAGATATAGGTGTTGCCACAACTGAAAAGATTATTGAGAATTTAAGACAGAAAGTAAAAGAGCAGAAAATAAAGGAAATAGAAGTATGCCGCCAGCTTTTAATTGATTCAATTAAAGAGCAGATGCGTGTGGATGAAAATGCTTATGATTTTGAAAATGAAGTTTCTGTTGTTATGCTTATCGGGGTAAACGGTGTAGGAAAAACTACTTCGGTAGGCAAGCTTGCCGGCCAGTTTAAAAACAATGGTAAAAGAGTTGTGCTTGCTGCAGCAGATACGTTCAGGGCGGCGGCAATAGAGCAGCTTACAGAATGGGCAGGAAGGGCAGGCGTTGAAATAATATCAGGGCAGGAAGGCGGCGACCCTGCATCTGTTGTATTTGATGCAGTAAATGCTGCCAAAGCCAGAAATGCAGATGTGCTTATCTGCGATACAGCAGGCAGGCTGCATAATAAGAAGAACTTAATGGAAGAGCTTAGGAAAATCAACCGGATAATAGACAGGGAATTTCCAGATGCACGCCGTGAAACACTTGTTGTCCTTGATGGCACTACAGGACAGAATGCACTTGCACAGGCAAAACAGTTTAACGAAGTAGCAGATATAACAGGAATAATACTTACAAAGCTTGATGGTACAGCAAAAGGCGGTATTGCCATTGCAATACAGTCTGAAATGAAAATACCTGTAAAATATATAGGGATTGGTGAAAAAATAGACGATTTGCAGAAATTTAATGCAGATTCATTTGTAGATGCACTGTTCTCAGTGCAGCCGGCAGGAAAATAGCATTGCTTTATTTGATGGTTTTGGTATAATTAATAACTGGCAGCATTAGAAAATAAAGAGAAATTTAAGGAAAGTATTTATTTAAAATCCAGAGAGGGGTAATTTGTAATTATGATGACTCTTGATAAATTTGAGGAAGCAGCAGAAAAAGTAAAAGAAGTGGTATTGCCAACTAACCTTATTTATAGTGAGTATTTTTCGGCAAAGACAGGCAATAAGGTCTATCTTAAACCGGAAAATATGCAGTATACAGGTGCTTATAAAGTAAGGGGCGCTTATTATAAGATAAGCACACTTCCAGAGAATGAAAGACAGAAAGGGCTTGTTACTGCTTCTGCTGGAAACCATGCGCAGGGTGTTGCGTATGCTGCAAAACTTTTTAACGTGCCTGCAACTATTGTTATGCCAGAGGCAACCCCGCTTCTTAAAGTGAACCGGACAAAGAGCTATGGTGCGGAGGTTGTGCTTTATGGTTCAGTATATGATGAAGCAAGCCAGTATGCGCTTAAACTTGCAGAAGAAAAGGGTGCAGCATTTATCCATCCTTTTAATGATGAAACAGTTGCAACAGGACAGGGCACTATTGCTATGGAAATATTCAAGGAACTGCCTACAGTTGATATAATACTTGTGCCTATTGGTGGGGGTGGGCTTGCAGCAGGTGTTTCAACACTTGCAAAGCTGCTTAACCCTAATATAATGGTTATAGGCGTTGAGCCTGCTGGCGCAAGCTGTATGAAAGCTTCATTAAATGCAGGGGAAGTTGTGACACTTCCAGATGTTGAAACTATTGCAGATGGCACAGCAGTAAAGACTCCGGGAAATGTTGTATTCCCTTATATCCAGGAAAATATTGATGAAATTATAACAGTTGAAGACCATGAGCTTATAGTAAATTTCCTTGATATAATAGAAAACCATAAAATGGTGGTTGAAAATTCAGGGCTGCTTACAGTAGCCGCATTAAAACATTTAAATTATAAAAATAAAAAAGTGGTTTCAATACTTAGTGGCGGCAATATGGATATAATAACCCTTTCTTCTGTTGTACAGCATGGGCTTATACAGAGGGGGCGTGTGTTTACAATAGCAGTCCTGCTTCCGGACAGGCCAGGCGAGCTTGTTAATGTGGCAAATGTTATTGCAGAAATGAACGGTAATATTATAAGGCTTGAACATAACCAGTTTGTAAGTATTAACAGGAATGCAGCAGTTGAACTTACAATTACACTTGAAGCATTTGGTCATGAGCATAAACAGCAGATAATTAATGCGCTGCGTGAAAAGGGTTATGACCCGAAAGCAGAAAGCCCTACAGGCATCTATGACAAGTAAAATTATAATGGATATAAAGCATATAGAGAGGAATTAGGACAGATGGGACAAGATATATATATGGAGTGGGATAGTAACGGGGCGGAGCTTTTACACACCCCTGGAGGCGTCCAGGATATTTATGGTGTAATGTGTGCCAATAAGCTTAAAATCCAGTCTGCTGTACATGAAGTGCTTTCTTCATATGGTTTCAGGGATATACAGACACCAGCTTTTGAATATTTTGATATATTCAGCAAAGAAAGAGGTACTGTGGCATCAAAGGAAATGTTTAAGTTTTTTGACAGGGGAAACAATACACTTGTCCTGCGGCCTGACATGACCCCTCCAATAGCAAGGTGTGTTGCAAAATATTATAAAGATGAACATATGCAGATACGCTTGTCTTACATCGGCAATACATTTGTAAATACAGGAAAGTACAAAGGTAAGTTACAGGAGGTTACGCAGGCAGGCGCAGAACTTTATAATGATAGCAGTTCTGATGCAGATGCGGAAATGGTAGCACTTACTATAGAATGTCTTTTAAAAAGCGGTCTTAAGGAGTTCCAGCTTGAAATAGGGCATGCAGGTTTCTTTAACGGGCTTGTAGAGGAAGCTGGTTTTTCAGAAAAGGAAACAGCAAAACTTAGAAGCCTTATTGAAAGCAAAAACTTTTTTGGTGTTGAAGATTTACTTGACAACCTTACTGTTTCAAAAGAACTTAAAGAAATTTTCCTGAAAATGCCAGAAATGTTAAATAACTTTGATGAGGCAATAGAGTTTGTAAAAGCACGTTCAAAAAGCGAAGAAGTATACAAAGCTGTTGAACGCCTTAAAAAACTTGAAAATATTATTGGCTCTTATGGTTTTGGAGATTATATTACAATAGATTTAAGCATGTTAAGCAACTATAGTTATTATACAGGTGTAATATTCAGGGCATATACTTATGGAAATGGTGAAGCAGTTGCCACAGGCGGCAGGTATGACAGCCTTGTAAGCCAGTTTGGAAAAGATGCTCCAGCTATAGGGCTTGCAATAGTAATAGACCAGCTTATTATAGCGCTTTCACGCCAGAAGCTGCTTGATGCAGAAGTAATCCAGGGTACAATTCTTCTTTATCCCCAGTCTTTAAGGGATATGGCAGTAAAAAATGCAGAAAACCTGCGTAGCCAGGGCAGAATTATACAGCTTGTCCGCAAATCTTCTAAAAAACAGGCAGAAGAATACAAGGAATATGCAAAACGCATGGGGGCTGAAAAGGTGCTTTACCTGAAAGCAGAGGATAATATAGAAGAGTGGAATGCAGGACAGGATTTTTAACAGGTCCAGACTACTTGTAAACATCATGGAGGAAATATGAGATATATAACATTTGCACTGGCAAAAGGAAGGCTTGCAAAACATACGCTTAGTCTAATGGAAAAAATTGGCATAACATGTGAAGAAATGAAAGATGACAAGACAAGGAAACTTATATTTATAAATGAAGAACTTGGATATAAGTTTTTCCTGTCAAAGGCAACAGATGTACCAACATATGTGGAGCTTGGCGCAGCAGATATAGGGGTAGTTGGCAGGGACACAATTATTGAAGAAGGAAGAAAACTTTATGAAGTGCTTGACCTGGGCTTTGGCAAATGCCGCATGTGTGTGGCAGGACCTGCAAGCGCAAGAAAACAGTTAAATGATGGCTCGCTTATAAGAGTTGCAAGTAAATATCCGCATATAGCAAAAGATTACTTTTTCAACTACAAGCACCAGACAGCAGAGATAATTAAACTTAATGGTTCAGTAGAGCTGGCACCAATAGTAGGTCTTTCAGAGGTTATAGTTGATATTGTGGAAACAGGTTCTACACTTAAAGAAAACGGGCTTGAAGTTTTAGAGGAAATCTGTCCGCTTTCTGCACGTGTTGTGGTAAACGAAGTGAGCATGAAAATGCAGCATGAGCGTATTACAAAACTTATACATGATTTGAAACAGGTAATAACAGAATAGGTTTTACAGTTGCCATGTATTAGAAAAATGGGGGAAACAGGAATGAGAATTATTAAAATTACTGAAAAAGAGCGTAATAATATTTTGCAAAATCTTTTAAAAAGAAGTCCTGGCCAGTATGGAAAGTACGAAGAAAAAGTTAAAAAAATACTGGAAGATATAAGGGAAAGAAAAGACGAAGCATTATTTGAATATACAGAAAAATATGACAAAGCCAAAATTAATGCAGGAAATATCAGGGTTACAAGCGAAGAAATAGAGGAAGCATATACAAAAATTGACCCTAAGCTTGTAGAAATTATAAGAAAATCCCTTGCCAATATATACGATTACCATAAAAAACAAGTGCGTTACAGCTGGTTTGACAGCAAACCAGATGGTACAATACTTGGGCAGAAGATTACGCCATTATCAAGGATTGGCGTGTATGTGCCTGGAGGCAAGGCAGCATATCCATCCTCTGTACTTATGAATATTGTGCCAGCAAAAGTTGCAGGTGTTGACAGGGTTATAATGGTAACTCCTCCTGGTCCTGATGGGAAAGTATATCCTATGACTTTAGTAGCTGCTAATGAAGCAGGGGCAGACAGTATATATAAAGCAGGCGGTGCACAGGCAATAGGTGCACTTGCATACGGTACAGAAAGCATTAAAAAAGTTGATAAAATAACAGGGCCTGGAAATATATTTGTAGCACTTGCCAAGAAAGCAGTTTATGGGCATGTCAGTATTGATTCCATAGCAGGCCCAAGTGAAATACTTGTAATAGCAGATGAAACAGCAAACCCACGTTATATTGCGGCAGACCTGCTGTCACAGGCAGAGCATGATGAGATGGCGTCAGCTATACTTATAACAACAAGTGAAGAACTTGCCAGGAAAGTTTCAGATGAAGCAGATGGCTTTTTAAAAGAACTTTCACGAAGCAATATTATAGAGAAATCATTAGAGTCATATGGCTATATACTTATAGCAGAAGATATGGAAGAAGCAGTTGCAACAGCTAATGAAATCGCATCAGAGCACCTTGAGATTATTACAAAAAATCCATTTGACATAATGACCAGGATAAGAAATGCAGGGGCAATATTCCTTGGGGAATACAGTAGCGAGCCGCTTGGTGATTACTTTGCAGGGCCAAACCATGTACTGCCTACAAACGGCACAGCCAAGTTTTTCTCACCATTGTCAGTTGACGATTTTATAAAGAAAACAAGCATAATTTCATATTCCAGGGAAGCACTGGAAGAGATACACACAGATATTGAAGACTTTGCAAAATCCGAACAGCTTACAGCACATGCTAATTCAATAGCAGTAAGGTTTGAAAAGTAAAAAAGGAGACTATATATGGGACGTAGTGCAAGCGTTTCCAGGAAAACAGGGGAAACAGATATTAAAATCCATCTAAATATTGATGGTACAGGCAAAGCAGATGTAAATACAGGCATTGGCTTTTTTGACCATATGCTTGACAGCTTTGCAAGGCATGGGCTTTTTGACCTGGAAGTGTCTGTAAAAGGTGATTTGTATGTTGATTCACACCATACAATTGAAGATACAGGCATTGTGCTGGGACAGGCAATTAAAGAAGCAACAGGAAATAAAGAAGGCATTAAGCGTTTTGGTGAATGTATACTGCCAATGGATGAGGTGCTTATGTTATGTGCACTTGACTTATCAGGACGCCCATATCTTGTGTTTAACGCAGACCTTACTGTGCCCAGGACAGGGGACTTTGACACAGAGATGCTTCATGAATTTTTCTATGCTATAAGTTATAGTGCAGGAATGAACTTGCATATTAAAATGCTTGATGGCGTTAATAACCACCATATAATTGAAGCAGCATTTAAAGCATTTGCAAAGGCTCTTGACAGGGCACTTGAATATGATAAAAGAATTGCAGGTGTACTTTCTACAAAAGGAAGCCTGTAACATTGAACAATAAAGCCCCGCCTATATGGACGGGGCTTTTAGCTGCCTTGCAAGATACTGCATATAAAGGTACATTAAATTATTTTTTGATTTTTATAGTTTTAGGTGCACCTTTAGATTTAATAATTTTTTTGTATGACTTGGTTTTAGCTTTAGGAACTTTGATAACCGCTTTTTTGTTAATTCCCTTAAAAGCATTTTTCCCTGTCTTTTTAGCTGTAAGTTTTTTAGATTTGATTGTTATACTCTTTAAACTGCTGCAGCCCTTAAAAGCATTTTTGCCAATTTTATTAATATTTGTACCTATAGTAAGTTTTGTAATCTTTTTATTGCCTTTAAGTGCATTATTAGCAATAGATGTTACCTTAAACTTTTTGCCGCTAATCTTGACGGTTGAAGGAATTACTACTTTTTTGGCGTTCTTCTTTGCGCTTGTAAACTGTACTGCTTTAGTACCGCTTATTGAAGTTACTTTATACTTTGTATTGCTAATAGTAACATTCTTGCCAACTTTTATTTTAGATGAAGAACTGACATTCTTGCCGTCATCTATTGATGGCTGTTTTGTTGCTTCTGGTGTAGCACCAGGTCTGTTTGTTGTACCTGGTTCTGCTGGATTTTCTGATGGCTTTGCAGTATCTGTAGTGCCAGGTGCAGGACTTAATGCAACATCTGGTGTTTTAGAAGGTTCTGTACCTGGTGTAGCACTTGGTACTGGTGTAGCTGTAGATGTACTGCTGCTACCGCCGCCTACAGGATTGTATACAGGAGGTATTACAGGTTTTGTTGTACCAGCAGGTGTATTTGATGGTGTAGCACTAGGTGTCTCTTTGTCTTTATCTTCAAATGTGATAACATATGTAGAGAACTTGTCACTGAAAAACTTGATTTTTCCTGTATCTTCATTAACTATAACATCATTATCAGGAAGTTTTTCTGCTTTTGAACCATGAATCCTTATAACAATATAATTCTTGTTCTTGTTTCCAGATACTTTCTTGAAAGCTGGCAAATCCATAGTAACAGCTATTTTATTATCAAGTTTTTCTACAGTAATTGATGCCATTGTTGAATTATCAGAAACCTTTTTACAAATGCTTTCCAGTGTAATATCAAGGAAAGCAGAATTTTCATCTGTAAGGTTATCCGCATCAATACCAATGCTGGCATTTTCTTTAATTAAGGTATTTGCTTCTGTTTTAGCTTCTGCTGAAGCACCAGTTACATTAATTGATGCCTGGATATATGCTTCACTTTTGATTACTGCTTCTTTAATTTTTTTGGCTGTTTCTGCATTAACAGAACTGTTATTAGCAAATGCATCTAAAAAGCTTTCAAGGATTTTTTCATCTGTAAAATCTGTTTCTGCCAGGCTGGCATTATTTGCATTGTCTTCAGGGCTGGCATCTGTTATTTTCTGTAATTCTGCCTTGCCTGAAACAGACAGTTCTGTAGCAGCCTTAATTGTTACACTTACATTATAAGCGCCACCTGCAGTTTTTTCAAAATTATCAGCTGGAACATCCACAGTGCCTGCCTTGACAATAGGAATATTATTAAATGCATAACCTGTTTCTGGAGTGATTTTAAGAATAACAGTATCACCCTCTAAAACTTCCCCGCCTGTAAATTCTTTATTGTTATATGTAGCTGTAAGAGTTGCGTTTTCAAGTGTATCAGAAGCATCTTTAATAGTTACATTATATTTTTCAAATGCTTTACCTGAAATATCTATTGTTGTATCAGAGGTTATTTCAATGCCACTTTTTACGCTGTAAGAAGTTTTTGTTTTATTTGGTGTAAGTTCTACATTACTGCCATTTACCATTACTACAGGTGCTTCTTTGAAAATGCAGTTATTACCTGCAATAACATTAAGTGAAACAATACTTCCTCCAGTTACACTGCTGTTTGTCTGGAGTTTTTCTCCATCACATATAGCTTCATAACTTGCCTTAATAAGACTGCTGTTAAATTTGACAGTATGTGATTTAGTATCATCTGCCGCCTTTGTTGCATTGCCGGATAACCTGACTAAAATATTCTCTGTAATACCACTCAAAGTGAAGGTGATAACGGTTTTTGTTTCATTAAGGGAAGCATCTGCAACAGCCGTCCTAAGGGAATATGCAGCAACTTTAGTAGCACCGCCACTTGCTGTAACAGAAGGGCCGCTTGCAGGTTCTGTACTTGTAGTAACAGAAGGACCGCTTGTAGGTTCTGTACTTGGAGTAACAGAAGGGCCACTTGTAGGCTCTGCACTTGGAGTAACAGAAGG
>CAJTXH010000071.1:0-100 GCA_910580005.1 uncultured Lachnospiraceae bacterium
TATTTTATCCATGCCAGGTATCTGGCTGATGGATGGATTAACACAAGGACGTAAATATGTAAGGTAATTACAAGGAGGTATATAATATGAAAATTAAGAG
>CAJTXH010000071.1:110-14283 GCA_910580005.1 uncultured Lachnospiraceae bacterium
ACTGCTTTGGCAGCCCTTGCAGCAGCAGCATGGATGGGCGCTGGCTCTGACGCATCAGCAGCAGATATAAGTGCTTTTGTTGATAATTATAGCGGTGATGGATATAAGTTAGTTATTGAGACTGATTCTGATGTGGAAGTTGCAGTTGGCATTGCATCTGTAAGCAAGGGCAATGCTAAGGTTACTGCCTGGGATGTTTATGATTCTGGGAGTGCCATTGTAGATTTATCTAAGTTAAATGTTACAAAGGATAATTATTTTGCAGTTAAAACTGTTGATATGGATACACCAGCGTTTTATAAGATTCCTGCTGCTGCAAAGAAAAGTGTAGTAAAATATAATGCAGGAACTGCGAAAATAACTACATTTACAGCAGATGGTACTGATGTTTTAAAAGAAGGTTTCCAGTATAGGACAGTTACTGGTAACTGGACAGATGGTTCAGACCTGAGTATAGCAGATTTCCAGTATCAGGGTGCTACTTTGTATTTAAGAAGGAATCCAGTTGCACCAGCATCAGATAAGAAAACTGAAGCGCTTAATGATATTACTATCAATAAGAAGAATCCTATTAAGGTAACTGCAACTGTATTAGAAACTCTTCCAACTAAAGAAGTTAAGCTTAATATTGCTAAACAGGCTAAAGGTCCTGCTGTTGCTGTTGATTATGTAAAGGGCACAGTAAAGCTTAAAGCTAATACAGAATACCGTTTTGTAAATGAAAGTGGAATAGGTAAAGCAGCTAGTAACTCAGCTGTAGCACCAGCTATGGCTGAAACATTTGTAACAAGTGGAGATAAAGGTGTGTTAGAAGTACGTACAGCAGCAACAACAGGTGACAAGAGTAAGTGTGCTTCTAAATGGACACGTGTAGATATTGAAAAGCCAGCTGCTTTAGCTGCTTCAACAAAAGTAGTTAATGCAGATTGTTCAGCAGTGACAACTGAAAAAGCAATTGACTTAGTTACATCAGGTGGTGCGCTTACAGCAAAGTTTAGTGCAGATAAGAAAACGAAAGCTGCTAATGGTTTGGAACTTACAAATGGTACAAATGTTAATATTGATTACTGTTTCTCAAGTAAGGAACCATCAGCTACTGATAAATTTAAGGTTTTGAAAGCTAAGGCTACTAAGGCAGTAACTATTAAGTCTAAAGATGTAAAAGATAATTTATATATCCGTGTATCTGGTGTTAAGGCTGATAAGAAGTGGGCTGGAAAATGGACATCTTATGGTAAGATTGAAATTAAGTAATAATTGTATTAAAAACTTTATTTATATGTTATAATTATATTTAGTCTGAGGCAGTATTTGTCTTGTACTTTATATTAAACTAGAAGAGAGGATTGTTAAAACGGTCCTCTCTTTATGCATATATGGATAATTTGTGTATCAAACATAAGATAAGATATATTATTATTAATAGTTATGAAGTTAATAATACAAAAATAGATAAGATAATATAAAAGTGAGGAAAAATTGTATGAAGAAAAGTTATTATTATATATGTTTATTAGTATTATGTATAACAAGCCTTGCTGGTTGCGCAAAAGAAGAAAAGGATAAAGATACAGATGCTGTTAAAGTAGTTTATAATATGGACACTGGCTTTCTTGAAGCTGAAGGTGTAAGTTACCAGATAGATGATAAGAATGCAGCTGTCACAGGACACTGTGATTTAGATATAGAGAATTTAAATATTCCAGATAAAATTAATTATGAGAATAAGGATTATCCTGTTACAAAAATTATAAGCAGTGCTTTTGAATCAGATTTAAGTATTGTAAACTTTACAGTGGGTTCTAATATAGTAGAAATTGAGGATAGTGCATTTTATTCATGTGATACATTAGAAACGGTTGATTTAAATAATTCTGTCCAAAGGATTGGTGCAGACGCTTTTGGCAGTTGTTATAATTTGAAAGAAGTAAAAGGTGTTGGTGCTTTAGCAAGTATTTCAGAACATGCTTTTAGTAATTGTTATTCCCTTGAATATTTTTTTGTATCTAAAACTATAGAAAGTATGGGGACAGAAGTATTTTCAGATTGTGAAGCCCTTAAAGAGTGCAAATTAGAAGAGGGGCTGTCATTTATTGGACAAGGCATGTTTACTAATTGTACTAATCTTACAGATATTAAACTTCCTCAAAGCATAACCACTATTAATGAAGAGGCTTTCTGGGGGTGCAGTTCTATTACAGATATTGAATTGCCAGAAGATTTAGTGGTAATTGGTGACAGGGCTTTTTATGATACAGAGATTAAAACATTAAAATTACCAGAAGGAATAACAAGCATTAAATTTGATATGCTTGATGGAATTGCTGATTTAGAAAGTATTACTGTACCATCATCAAAAGAAGATGTGTATAAGGAACAGTTTAAAGAATATGGAATTGATATAAAAGTTTATTAAATATTCAGCCGGCTATTTACATTTTATGTAAATATGCCGAAAATATATTATAGAAATTTTATAGTATTTTAAAGTTGAAGGGGGTAATGTTATGAATATTAAAAGGGTATTCCAAGGAACTGCCTTAACAGCCTTTGCTGCAATAGCATGGTTTGGTGATGGCTCTGCTAACGCATCAGCGTCTGTTAGTATACAGGATGTTGTATTTGATGAAGAAGATATAAGCCTGGAAGTACAATTTAGTGATACAGAGCTTATGGCTGGAATAGCAAATGTGGATAAGAAAAGAAAGGCTAAAGTAACAGCATGGGATGTATATGAGCCAGCAGATGGAAGCAATAAAGGCCAGGCAAAAATTGATTTATCAAAATTTAATGTTACTAAAGATAATTATATTGCAATTATGACAAATGATATGACAATACCACTATATATAAAAGTGGCGGCTGCTGCTAAGAAGAATAGTATAACATTTCTTAACAGTACAGCCAGAATAAGTGAATTTAAGGCAGATGGAAAGAGTATTCAGGAAATAGATTACAGGAGGGCAACAGATGCCTGGGGAGCAAGCGGTAAGATATCAGAATTGGATTTTTCTGAATACCAGTACCAGGGTGCTGCATTATATGTAAGAAAGAAAGGAATAAATGAATTGTCTTCTGCTGCTGGTGATTATGAAAAGATTAAAAATGGACAGGTAAGTGTTATTCCTGTTGGTGGTACAAAGGAAGTTTCTGCAGATGTATATAATATAGGAAGCCTTCCAGGCAAGGAAACTAAGCTTAATATTGCTAAACAAGCAAATGGTCCTTCTGTTTCTGTGGATTATAAAAAAGGTACAGTAACTATTAATAAAAGTTTGGAATACCGTGTTATTAAAGAGTCAGGGACTACTACATATAATGCGGTAGGTTCAAAAGAGGTTAAAGCTGTTGCAGGGCTTCTGGAAGCAACAGAAACTGCGCCAAAAGCAGATACAGCAATATTAGAAGTGCGTAAAGCAGCCGCAACAAATGGGAAAGGCAAGTGTGCTTCTAAATGGACACGTGTTAAAATAGAAAATCCAAAGGAGCTGTTACTTGATTCCAGTACAAAGGATATAAAAGATGCAACAATTGAACAGCCTGTTATTATTTCAACATCTGCTGGCGCTATTATGGAGGCAGGTTATAAACTTAATAACAAGCAGACAGAGGTTACAAACCTTGTTCTTACAAATAAGTGTGAAGATAATTATGAGTATTATTTAGGCAGTTCAGTCCCAGCAGCAGGTGATAAAGCTATAAAGCCAATTAGAAAAGGTAAGACTATTAATATTAAAAAGGGAGATGTTAGTGGAAAGAATATATATATCCGTTTAGCAGGTGATAAGAAAAGTAAACGGTGGGCAGGGGCATGGAAACAGATTGGAACTAATATTACAATTCCAAGTGTTGCAGCTTCTAAGTAATAGTCTTGGTACAGATATATTGTTTGTTAAAAGTTAGTTAAAGGGGGTAATATTATGAGGATAGGAAGATTATTACAGGGAACTGCAGTTATTGCATTGTCTGTCCTGGCATGGGCTGGTATGGGTTCTGTTAATACATCAGCGAGCATTGATATAAGTAATGTAGAAGTTAATACATCAGCACAGCAGATTGTTGTAACACCAGGTACAGGAAATAAAGAAGTTTTATTTAGTGTGGCTAAAAAGGGGACTAAATCAGGCAAGACAACATTTAAAATGTCTGCATGGGATGTACATGATGTAAATGGCAGTGATGGTATTACAATGGATTTGTCTAAATTAAATGCAACTAAGGAAAATTTTATTGCTGTAATGACAGGGGATATGGATAAACCATTTATTATTAAAATTCCAGCATCAGATAAAGTTAATGTATTAACATATAATGCCGAGAAACATGAACTTGAATTTAAGGCTGGGGATAGCAAAAGAAATGCTGTAGCAGCAACTTATTTTGAGTACAGGACTCCAAGTGGCAAATGGTCAGAAAAACAGAAATTAGAAAATGGTGTTATTAAAAATATTTTTGAAGAATACCAGTACCAGGGGGCATCATTGTATGTGAGGACTTGTAATGTAGATTCAACACTTGTAGCTGATTCTTATTATTCTAATGTATATGATGCAAGCAATCTTAATAATAAGCTTGATGTATATGCTGCAGGTAAACTTCCAGGTAAAATATCAAAATTTAATATTGCTAAACAGGCAAATGGGCCTGCTGTCTCTGTACAGTATACAGCAGGGACTTTAACACTTCCAAAAGCTGCTGAATACCGTGTGCTTATAAAAGGACAGGATAATTCATATAATTTTAAAGAATTTGATGCCGCAAAAGATGGGCAGGCAACTGGACAGGAAAAAATTGTACTGACAGATGCTACAAAGGCTACAAAAGGTGTCAGAATAGATACGATGCTTGGAACAACAGATAATCCTGCAACATCAGGTGCAGCAGGAATATTGGAAGTCCGTACTAAGGCAAAAGAAAATAATTCTTCACCTAACAGGGCCAAGTGTGCATCAAAGTGGACACGTGTAAATTTAGAGATTACAGCACCTCTTACTGATGAAGAACTTGGTGGAGATACTATTATAGCAACAGCATGTGCAATAGGTGAAGCAGCAAGTGGAGGCGCTGGTATTGCAAATGCTGTAGTAATTAAGGATGGTAAAAAAGTAGTATCAGTACAGTATGGAGATTCATCGGGAACAGATGGAACATGGAAAGGTACAATCAGGTTTACTAATATAGGTGATGATGACTACCAGATTATAGCTTCAAAAGAAGAGGTTACAGATATTACAAATTTAGGCAGCGGAGCTAAAACATTAGCAGCAGGAAACTCCTCAACTAAAATAGTTAATTTAACTAATGTAGAGGATGGAAGTTATATTTATATCCGCAAAGCTGGAAACCAAAGTAAGAAAAAGTGGGCTGGTGTATACAGATTATTTGGAAGGGCTGATATTCCTAAGAAATAATATTTTTTACCAGTAATATATATTATCAATAACATAACAATATAGTATAGTTATATAGCAGATAGTAACAAAAGTTATTTAAGGCAAAGCATGGCTTTGCCTTTTTTAAGTTTGCGCACCATGGGAGCGCACTAACGGGTGAAAGTCCCGGACACGCCCTGGTAGTGGGAAGTGTATATCCAAGAGCAATCAAATATCTTATTATACCCTTCCAAAGAATCAGCGGATATTTCATTAATAATCTTTATTTGCACTATGTTTTCGTAGTAACTATTCAAAAATTACTTGTGACAAGCATTTGTTATGGGCAATTAACAGTTTAGTTTTCAACAAGTTATGTAAAAACGCCTCTTAGGCAACGGTTACATCGCAGTTTACATCTGTTATTCCATTTATAAATCATTTATTGTATCTGTTACCGCCATGTTGCAAATCCGTTTTGCTGGAGCATAAACCGCCATTATGCAGGAAATTATAACCAAAATCAATATAATCATAATCGGAATAATAGGAATTTCCCATATTCCACCGAAATGAGCAATAATCACCTTCCTATAAATCAGATAATGGAGCAGTAATCCGGATACAATCCCAACAACTGTACCAACGGCAGCGTATGTAGCCGCCTCAGCTGCTATCATTTTTGTTACCTGGAGGCTTTCCATGCCAACAGCACGCATTGCACCATACTGCCTGATTCTTGCGGATACACTCATAGAAATACTATTCATAATGTTCAATATGGTTATAAGAGAAATAATCGCCAGAAAACCGTATGATGCAATCCTGACTACCCAATAGCTGCTATAGACATCACTATTTTGTTCCCTGTTGTCTGTAAATAAATAACCGCCTGTTATATCACGAATCTTATTTACTGCCATATTGGATGCATCTTTTCCTAACATTATACCTATTATTGTATAGTTCTGTTCTCCAGTAATGCGCATATACGTTTCTTCCGGGCATACCACTGTCATTGCTCCGCTGACGCTTCCCACTCCCTCGGAAACGATACAAGCAATTTCAAGTTCTTCTTCCCCAATTTTTATTTTATCTCCAATATTAAGCCGGTCATCCTGATCATAGACTGCCAGTGCATAACCGGAATCCCCATAGATCTTTGACAAGTCACCACTTATAACGGACTTTTTAAAGCTGTCAAGCAAGAACTTATTATAAGAAAACAGATCAATTACCCCCACACTTTGATTAATCTCAACAGGATATGACGCATGAATGGTTATTCCAAAAACAGATTCCACTCCGGATATTTCTGAAATTTCTTTTGCCAGACTCCTGCTTATGGAGCTTGTTTCATCCTCACTGCTAATTGTAATATCCGGCGTAAATTTACCTACGGATGGAAGCAGCTTATGCACAAGGGTAAGGCAGGCAGCAAATGCCAAAAACAAAACAATTGTAAGAGCAAATGAACCTGTCATGAGAAACAAATTTTTCTTTGCCTCGGTTGCATGATGAATACCCAATGAAGTTTCTACTTTGAAAAGTCTTGTCTTTGCTGCACGTTTGATATACTTCAATTCCTTTGTATTGCCAGATACTGCCACTATCGGTGAAACCCTTGCCGCCTGTTTTGCAGGTGAATGAGCTGCAATAAATACTGTAATGACACCGATGGCGGCCCCAGAGAAAATGCCGGCTACGCTTACCGCAAAAAGCGGCATATCCACCCATTCGCCTTTCACAAAAAATCTCAAGACCGCACACAATATCCAACAGGTCACCGTTCCCAATACACAGCCAATCGGGATTGCCGTTTTACACCAATTCAAAGCTTCAAGTCTTACAAACCTTATAATCTGCTGTCTGCTTGCACCAATGCACCGCATCATACCAAAAAAACCCGCCCGCTGTGCCACGTTGCTGTTCATACAGCTTGAAATCATAAAGACACTCGAAATTAGTATGATGATGAAACATACACCTGCCAGTAGATAAATCTGATTCATGCTTTTATTGCTGCTTGCACCCAATGTGCTTAATACACCCTTGTTTTCCTCTATGTTTCTGGCATTTAGATTGTATTGTTGTTTAATATCCGCAATCGTTTTTTTCAGTCTGCTTTCTTTTCTGAAACGGATAAAGAACCGGGCGGCAGGCTTCACTCCATTCAAGCTGCAAATTTCACCAAAAGAATCATTATTCAAATACAAGCAGATTCCATCAATAATGTCATTAAACTTAGTATCATCCTCATAAAATCCAGAAACAGTATAGTCAAAATCCCCCACAGGAGTATTTAAAGTAATGTTATCCCCAATTTCTATGCCCAAAAGTTCTTTTGCATCAGCACTAAGGGCGGCCTCTTTTTCACTCTGTGGATAAAAACCTTCTGTTGGATAATTCATAATATTTTTGGTATACGTTTCCTCAGCACCGTATAGAGCAACATTTTTTTCATTTATATAATAACCCTGGTCCGCATCCTGGTTTATTTCACTATACCAGGAGGAGAATGCAACATTGGGATCTTTCCTGATTTGTTCAGCATAATCCTCTGATATGTTTTGAAGTGCAATATGCCAATCTCCATGTTTTCGGCGCATTGTCTCAGTTTCTCCTTTCATCCACATCTCTGCTATAGAGAAGATAGATGTCACCAGAAACACCGCCATAATGATACAAATACGGGTCATGCGGCTTTGGCGTTTGTGAACGCGTGCAGAAATTGGCACAAGGCTTAAATAGCTTTTCATTTCCTGCACCTCCCCAAATCAGTAAGTCTTTGTCTGACACCTGCAGATACGGCCTGGCGTCTGGGCAATACTGGGGTTGTGTGCTCATAATGATTGTCTGCCCGTATTTCTTTGACACTTATTTTACATCCCGCTTCTAATAAATTCATGTTATGCCTCCTGTTATTTTTTGATTTGATAAAGCCATGAGTGTTATGCCTATTTATGCAAAGAAGTATAACATCCAATCCTTACTCAGATATTTCTCTAAACCGACAATTCTGTAATGTTCTGCCATTCTCAGAAAAATGAACGAATTCCTTGCAATTTTGTAGTAAAACACTGTCTGCTTTAATATTACCACTATGCAGTTCAATAATCGTTTTTGACAGAGATAATCAAAGCCCCTGTGTATATTTAGAAAAACGGCTACGGTGTTATTATTGTATATTTAAGGCTGACATGAAAAAAGCATATTCTTGTGGTTGGAGGAATATGGTATAATGTTTTTGTATATGGAATGAATTTTAGAGATTGTGGGAACTCTGTTTATTGAAAATTTTTAGTAACAGTTCAGTCTTCAGTAAAATATGAGTTTTGCAGTGCTATTTTGCACATTTTTTGTGCAAAATGTGTACATAACCAGTGCTGAAAGCACTGGTTTGTTACTATGAAGCCGTACGGCTTCATAGTAACAATTTTTATAAACAAGTTTGAAAAAAATATTGACAGTTTTTTTTGTTAGTGATACCATAACATATAAAGCCTACGAAAAAGATAGGGAAAATATGTAATTTTATTTAATATTCTTTGGTTTTATTTTAGGTTATTAACATATAAAAACCATAGGAATAGGAGGTTAATTAATGAACAATATGATATATCTGGACAATGCAGCAACAACAAAAATAGACCATGAAGTTTATGAGGCGATGAAACCCTATTTTGAAGAACAATATGGGAATCCATCCAGCATCTACAGTTTTGCAGGGAAATCAAAGAAGGCGCTTGATGAGGCAAGGGAGACGGTGGCCTCCTTTTTGGGAGCAAAACCGGCAGAGATTTATTTTACCGGGGGAGGAAGTGAATCAGACAACTGGGCATTAAAGGCAACAGCAGAAGCATACAGGGATAAAGGGAATCATATTATTACGTCTAAAATCGAGCATCATGCGGTTTTGCATACTTGTGAATATTTGGAACGGCATGGATTTGAGGTGACCTATCTCAATGTGGACGAATATGGCATGATAAAACTGGATGAATTGGAAAAAGCAATCAGGCCAGATACGATATTAATTTCCATTATGTTTGCCAATAATGAAATTGGTACCATTGAGCCAGTAAAAGAGATTGGGTCTATAGCCAGAGAGCATGGTGTTTTATTCCATACAGATGCGGTACAGGCATATGGTCATATCCCAATAAACGTGGAAGAACTTTGTATTGATATGTTGAGTGCCAGTGGACACAAAATCAATGGACCGAAAGGAACAGGCATCCTTTATGTGAGGGATGGAATAAAGATAGGTGCATTTATTCATGGTGGTGCACAGGAAAGAGGAAGGCGGGCGGGGACATACAATACACCTGGCATTGTTGGCTTTGCCAAAGCGACAGAGCTTGCTGCTGCAAATATGGGACAGCGTATGGAAAAAGAAACTGTATTAAGAAATTATCTGATTAGCCGTGTGCTGAAAGAAGTGCCATATGCCCGGTTAAATGGACATACAGAAAAACGCTTGCCAAATAATGTGAATTTTTGTTTTAGGTTTATTGAAGGGGAATCCCTGTTGATTCTTCTTGACCAGAAAGGGATATGTGCATCAAGTGGTTCTGCCTGCACATCGGGTTCCTTAGATCCATCCCATGTACTGCTTGCTATAGGGCTGCCACATGAGATTGCTCATGGTTCGTTGCGGCTGACGCTTTCCGGGGAAACGGCAAAGGAGGAAATTGACTTTGTGGCAGATAGTATTAAGGAGATTGTGGGCAGGCTGCGTAGCATGTCACCATTATATGAGGACTTTGTAAAGAAGGATAAATAATAGCAGAACAGCAAAAAACGGACAATGGAAGGAGAAACAAATATGAGCCAGATTTTAGAATATAGTGAAAAGGTTATGGATCATTTTTCTAATCCAAGAAATGTTGGGGAAATTGAAAATCCAAGTGGGGTAGGTACGGTTGGCAATGCAAAATGTGGGGACATTATGAGGATTTATCTGGATATAGGTAAGGACAGGGTAATCCGCGACTGCAAATTTAAGACCTTTGGCTGCGGTGCGGCGGTTGCTACCAGCAGCATGGCAACAGAACTTGTTATAGGAAAGACTGTGCAGGAAGCACTACAGGTAACAAACCAGGCAGTCATGGAGGCCCTGGATGGGCTTCCGCCAGTGAAGGTACACTGTTCTCTATTGGCGGAAGAGGCTATCCATGCAGCTTTGTGGGACTATGCCCAAAAGAATGGTATTGAAATCGAAGGTCTGAAGGAACCAGCCAAGGATATTGAGGATACGGAAAAATTTTATGAGATGTCTGGGGAATGAAGTAGTTGGTGGGAACCAGGATACCTATAATGATGAAGTTGTTTGTGGAAGCATAAGCCATATATTGGCAGATAATCTGGAAAAGTGTGGAAATATAACGGCAAAAATACATTATTGTATAAAAAATGGTTATGAGGAGGTGCAGGAAAAGATGATATCTACAAGAGGGAGATATGCATTGATGTTTATGCTGGATGTATTGGGGAATTATTCCAGGAAACCAGTCCGCTTGAAGGATGTAGCTGCCAGGCAGGGACTGTCTGAAAAATATTTAGAGCAGATAGTGGTTGCATTGCGTAAAAGTGGGCTAATCGAGAGTAGCAGGGGTTCTGGAGGAGGTTATTATATAAGCCGGGCTGCTGGGAGCATAAGTGTTGGTGAGATTTTACGGGCGATGGAAGGAGATCTTGCCCCAGCGCCCTGTATGCAGGAAGACAGCCAGTGTGAAAAACGTACTAAGTGCGTGAATGCTGTTGTGTGGGGAAAATTAAATGATGCAATTAACGGCGTGGTTGATTCAATTACTCTGGCAGATATGGGAAAATGGGAAAGGGAAATGAAAAAATATTGTTTTTATGGGTGGGAAAGTACAGACATAGAACCAATTGATTTAAAATACCAGATGATTACGTCGCCTAGAGAATTATATGATATTTTATCAGAATTATGGTGCGCCCAAACCTGTGCTCCACGAATGAGGGCAGAGTGGACGGCCAGAAATAAAACAATGGGGCAGTGTTCTATTACTGCATTTTTGGTTCAGGATATTTTTGGTGGAAATGTGTATGGCATTCTAAGAGATGGTGGAAATTATCACTGTTATAATGTGGTGCAGGGGTGTTGCTTTGATCTTACAAGCGAGCAGTTTGGGGAAGAGGCGGCTCAGCTGGTCTATAAAGGAAATCCAGAACAGTTTAGGGAAATACATTTTGCAAAAGAAGAAAAACGCATGCGGTATGAATTGTTAAAGCATAAACTGCAGAAAAGGCTGAATATTATTAGTTGACTATTTGTCCAAATATGAAAAAAATTAGTGAGGATACTTAGAATTATTGTACAAAGAAGGGGAGAAGGGTTATGGACTATGCTTTTGCTACAAGATGTATTTATGGAAAAGGAAGGGGCTGCACGTTTGATAGAACTGGGGCAATCAGCTTCCCTATTTACCAGACAGCAACATATGAACATCCAGAAGTTGGAAAGAGTATGGGATTTGATTACAGCAGGTTGCAAAATCCGACAAGGCAGCAGGCAGAAAATATAGTGGCTTCCTTAGAAGGAGGAGTGGATGCGCTGGCTTTTTCAACAGGCATGGCGGCAATTACTGCCATGATGGAGCTTTTTAAGCCAGGAGACCATCTGATTACGGATTCTGACCTTTACGGTGGGAGTATCCGTTTGTTTAATCATATAAGTAAGAAAAATGGGATTACATTCAGCCATATAGATTGTTCAACGGAAGATGTGGAAAGTTTTGTGCAGGAGAATACAAAGGCTGTATTTATTGAAACACCAACCAATCCTATGATGAATGTAATTGATATCCGTAAAATCTCGGAAATCACAAAACGGCATGGTCTGCTGCTGATTGTGGACAATACCTTTATGTCACCGTATTTTCAGACTCCTTTTGAATTGGGAGCGGATATTATTATTCACAGTGGCACAAAATTCCTCGGTGGGCATAATGATACGCTTGCAGGTTTTATTGTGGCAAATTCACATGAAATATCAGAAAAACTCAGGTTTATAATCAAAACAACCGGTTCTGGCCTCAGCCCGTTTGACAGTTGGCTGATTATCAGAGGGATTAAGACTTTACCTCTACGCATGGAAAAGGCACAGGAAAATGCAAAAGCCATTGTCGGATTCCTATTAAATGAAATAGCAGTTAAAAAAGTATATTATCCAGGCATTCCAGAGAGTAGGGGTTATGAAATCTGTAAAAAACAGGCAAGAGGTTTTGGGAGTATGCTGGCCTTTGAAGTGGAGAGCAAAGAGCTGGCATTACATATACTAAAAAACACGGAGCTGATTCCGTTTGCAGAAAGCCTGGGCGGAACAGAAACACTTTTGACCTATCCGGCAACACAGACACATGCAGATGTGCCAGAGGAAGTGCGTTTAAGGAATGGTATTACGGATAAAATTTTGAGATTGTCAGCAGGGATTGAGGATAAGGACGATTTAATTGCAGATTTGAAGCAGGCAATCAGGAGTTTTAGGAGGTAGATAAGAATATGACGGAAAGATATGATTTTGATACACCAATTGAAAGAAGAAACACTGACTGCCTGAAATATGATTTTGCTGTAAAGCGGGGTATGCCTGGGAACATACTCCCTTTATGGGTTGCCGATATGGATTTTAAGACTTCGGATCAGATTTTGGAAGCAATCCATAAAAGGACAGAGCATGGAATTTTTGGATATACGGAAAGTGGAGGGCGGTATTTTGAGGCGGTTGCAGCATGGATGCAGGAAAGACACAGATGGGAGATAAAGCGGAACTGGCTTGTAAAAACTCCAGGGGTGGTCTTTGCACTTGCAATGTCAGTGAAAGCATATACAGATGAGGGCGGAACAGTCCTTATCCAGCAGCCGGTATATTATCCATTTGCAGAAGTTATAGAAAATAATGGCAGAAAGGTAGTAAGCAGTGATTTGGTTTTGGGCAGTGATGGAAAATACCATATTGATTTTCAGGATTTTGAAAAGAAAATAATAGAGGAAAATATTTCATTGTTCCTGCTTTGCAGTCCACACAATCCAGTTGGCAGGGTGTGGACGAAGGAAGAATTACTAAAAATTGGTGAAATTTGTTTAAGACATGAAGTAATCGTTGTTAGTGACGAGATACATGAGGATTTTATGTTTGGGGGACACAAGCATATTGTATTTGCAAGTTTGCAAAAGGAATTTGAAGAAATAAGTGTCACTTGTACTTCTCCAGCAAAAACTTTTAATATTGCTGGGCTGCAGATTTCCAATATACTGGTTCCGGACGGAAAATTGCGGAGCCAGTTGAAAAAACAGATTGCGGCGGCAGGGTACAGCCAGTTGAATACTATCGGGCTGACAGCTGCTGAAGCTGCTTACCGTTATGGTGGTGGCTGGTATGAAGCCATGCTGGAATATGTGGAAGGCAATATTCATTATATGAAAGATTTTATAGAGAGAGAACTTCCGCAGCTTACTATGATAGAACCAGAGGGAACTTATTTAGTGTGGGTAGATTTTAGAAGGCTTGGCTTATCAGAAACAAAGCTTGAGGAACTTATTGTGAAGAAAGCAAATTTATGGCTGGATTCTGGGGCGGTTTTTGGAAAAACGGGGGAAGGGTTTGAGCGGTTTAATGTGGCATGTCCAAGGGTTATTCTAAAAAAGGCATTAGAACAACTGAAAAGTGCCATAGTATCTTCTTAAAAACATTGGTAGAAAGATAGACAAGTAAAAAACATATGGAGATGATGTATACTATTCACAGCTACGCTGTTCATAGTAACTAGCAG
>CAJTXH010000072.1 GCA_910580005.1 uncultured Lachnospiraceae bacterium
TTATGCGCCGTTGCGTATGCCATCGTAGCGAAAGCGTGCCCCTGTACGGAATATTCTGGCTCTGGCACATAAACCGTCCGTTTTTACACAAACAAAGGATAACTGGAAATTATCTTAACCATGTTTTAACAATGGTTTTATCCCCATTACTTAGTATTGTAACTGCCCCTGCTTCACTTGTAGACACCCATCTGCTTCCACAGTCCTCCAGCCTCTCTATAAGCTCTTTATGAGGATGCCCATAAATATTATTTTTTCCACATGATATTACTGATATATCTGGTGCTGCCCGCTCTAAAAATTTTTCCGTAGAAGAGTTCTTAGAACCATGGTGCGCCACTTTCAGAACATTATAGCTGCCAGGCAGTGTTTTATCTGCATAAAGCCTTTCTAAAAGGGCATCCTCGCCATTTCCTTCAACATCACCTGTAAGCAGAAAAGATGTGTTTCCATATAAAACACTTAATACTGTAGAATATGCATTAGCACTGCCTGCATTAAACCCAGGCTGCGGATGTAGGCATTTAATGCTAAAACCTGCATTATTTGATATAATATCACCTGCCCTTATATAAGCTGTTTTTACACCATTTTCTACTGCTGTTTTTATTATGTCATAATATGCCTTATCCTTACATGCAGAAGCAGGGTCTGGCACAAGCAGGGTTTCTGCCCTTATTCCGTCCCTGGACTGTTCTAATATCTCCCTTATGCCTGAAATATGGTCCTTATCTGTATGTGTTATTATTATATAGTCTATTTTTCTAATGCCATTGTATTTTAAGAATGGAATTATCCTATATGTACCAGTTTTTTCCACACTGCTGCTTCCGCCATCAGCCAGGTATACTGTGCCTTTATTATCCTGCATGAATATAGCATCCCCCTGTCCTGTATCAAGAAATGTTACATTAACCCCGTTATACCTTCTGGTATAAATAATTATACAAAATGCCACTATATAAATGGCAGACGGCAGCACTGGGCTGCAGCTTTCCATGTTATTAATAATATACAATGCAAAAAATACAATAACAAGATAAACTGCTATCTGCCATATCCCAGGCTTTCCAGTAATTATAATATTACATGGAAGTTTTGATGCCATCCTGCACACAGTTTCATAAATATCCAGCAGGAATTTTGTGCTTCCAAGCAGGAATTCTGCCAGCGGCATAAAGAAAAGCCCTGCCACTCCCCCTGCTGCCGCAGTAATTACAACCAATGGCACAAGTGGAAGTATAATAATATTTATAAATACACCATATATTGGAAATTCATAATAGAAATATAAAATAACCGGAAGTTCCACAATCTGGATAGAAAGACTTGTTAGAAATAAATCTGCGGCTTTTTCTAATAATAAATAAATACAATATTTTAAAGACATTAAGAAGCTGATTTTTTTGTCCCTGGATTTAAGCAGTTTTTCAAATCTGGACATATATTCCCTGCGCTTGTTATAACTATTACTACTATCCTGGCTTCTAGTATACATTTTCTTTAATACAGGATAAACCAGCGCAATTCCAAGGACTGCACCATATGAAAGAAGAAAACTGCATGAAAATACAGCAAATGGTTTCTGGAATAATATAATTACAGCACTAACCCCAAGTGCTGAAAGCATGTCATAGCTCCTATACAGAACCGGGGCAGAAAGCATAATTAACATCATTGTAACAGCCCTTCCAGTTGATATGCCATAACCTGCCATGCTTCCATAAACCAGTATAAAACCTGCGGCTGAAAGTACAGGCATTATACGTGATGCACTTGCAAGTACAGATAAGGTTCTTAGATATTTTGAAGTGGCTTCCTTATCTTTATATATATGGCATTGTATACTGCATGACAGTGCAATAAGCCATTTTACCAGCTTATATACAGCCATTCCAAGTATTGATATATGCAGCCCGCTTATTGCAAGCAGATGCCCTATGCCGCTTTGTTTATAAAGATTTCTTATATCCATGCTGGCAAATGATTTATCACCAAGCAGCATAGCTGATACAATGCCATATTCCTTCTCTGGAAGGGCATCTTTATATACCTCTGCCAGTCTTTCCTTTATGCCCCTTGCAAACCCACGGAAGCTATAACTAATGCTGCTGCCTGGATTTCCCATGTCAGTTACTGCCTTTGCCACAGCCGTATAATATATATTTTTCTCTCTTAAATATTCCTTCTGGTTAAACTGCCCTGGGTTAGATGGTGTCTCCAGCTTATAAATAACCCCATATATTTTTAACTGGCTGCCTGTGGCAAAGCAGCTTTTTTCTTTTGAATAAACAAGTATATATGGCAGGCTGTAAATCATTTTTCTATCCTTAAGCTGCACAGAAACATCTTCCAGATATATGGAACTGCCTCCTGCTTTTTCTTCATAACTATATACCCTGCCTGTAATAGCGGCTTCTGTCTTATCATCAAAAACACCATCCATTACATAATACCTGGCATCATCTGTTTCTGCAAAAAAGTGCCTGTATATGCCAAACAGCATAATAAGTGCGGCAAAAACCCATATAACTGGCCTTTTAATCCAATCCCCTCCTTAAATATACTATTCACCCACTGAAACAGATGCATTTGAAAGCACAAGGTCAAGATTTCTTTCAAATGGCTCTCCAAAATTAATTGATGTACTGTATTCAAGAACCTGTCCGCCATCTATGCTGAATTGTACTTTATTAACTGTTGGAAGTTCAACAAGTGTATTTACAACAGAATAAATTGCGACATCTGCTGTAATAGATTTACGTTTATTTAAAAATTCAGAAGAAAAATCCACATAACATGTATTTTCCCTTACTGTGACTTTATTAAGCCTTGTACCATCAGGTATTGTAGGAAGCATGCTTTTCTTATTAACACCTTCAATAGAATATGGCCCTTTCATAAGCTGCTCAACCGCAAGCTGCTCTAATGGTATAGTTGCATCATAAGTAATTTCAACTGGCACTTCAACAAGCGCTGTACCTTTATAATTAGAAAAATACATATTAAGTGTTGTATTCTGTTTATAACTTGTTTCCCCACCTGTATTATCAATAAAATCATCAGCCTGCATCAGCCCTATTGCATCCATGTTTGAAGTAGTAAGGGGCTGTCCTGAAACATAAAACTGTATGTCTTCCACACCTGGCACCTGGCACAAAGTTTTTACAACAGCCGCCCTCCTGAGTATTTCAGATACACCTGCATAATTTCCATATGATGAATTAAAATACAGTGAAAGCCCGCCTTCTTCAGATAAAACATAGTTATCTATTTCTACATCATCAGGAATAGCTTTTTTCATATAGATATCTTCTGGTTCATCTGACATTTTACCTAAAAACTCCACAACAAGCTCTTCCGTGCCCTCTGAAACAGGGCTGTATTTTTCAAATACAACTTTGGTTTCATTAGCATCAAGCCCGAATATATAATAGCCTTCATAATCTTCTTCCCTGCTTTCCTGGCATGAAACCAGAAAGCAGGAAGAAAATAAAAAAACAGCCAGCATTGACATTTTATAAAACATGGATTTGCCCATAATAAGCCCCCGTTATGGTATATAGTTAAGTGGTATCCTTATCGTAAATGTAGTACCTTCTTTTTCCTTGCTGTAAAGCTTTATAGAACCCCTGTGCAGAAGGACAGCATTCCTTGTAATTGAAAGCCCAAGCCCTGTACCACCTGTTTCCCTTGACCTTGCCTTGTCCACCCTGTAAAACCTTTCAAATACATTGTCCTGCAGTTCTTCTGGTATTCCAACACCCGAGTCCTGTATTGTTACAAAGAAAAATTTATGGTCTGCATTTAATGTAACCCTTACCCATCCGTCATCATAATTATACTTAATTGCATTTTCAATAATATTGTTTAATGCCATTGATATCTTAACCTCATCAATATCTGCCATAACTGGACGGTAACTCTCAAATATAAGTTCTATATTACGCTTTGCTGCTATTGGACGCAAACGTTTGAGAAGCTGCTCTAAAAGTTCATTAATGCTTATATTAGCCACCTGCATTGAAGCACTGTTTTTATCCATTTTAACCATTGAAAGAAGGTCATTGATTATATGTGTCATTCTTTCAATTTCGGTAGTTATATCACCTAAGAATTCACGGTATATTTCCTCTGGCATCCCCTCCTGTGAAAGAAGCGAGTCTGACAGCACTTTCATTGAGGCAAGTGGCGTTTTAAGCTCATGTGAAACATTAGAAACAAACTCCTGCCTGGAAATTTCCTGTTTCCTTATTACTTCTGTCATCTGGTTAAAAGACTCTGAAATCTTTATAAGTTCAGAATACCCATGCATATCAAGCTTTATCTCCATATCACCTTTTGATATATCATTAATTGACTCTGTTACCTTTTTTAAAGGTGATGTAAGCAGTATTGAACATGCAAATGACAGAATAATTATAATAAGCGCAATGCCAAGAAGCAAAAAAAGCGTCCTGTGTGATACTTCACGTGATATATTCGCCAGATTCCTGACAGAATAACTTATTACAATTACCCCACACACTTCATTAACAACCGGGTCTGTTATTGGCATTGTAAGCTGCATATACCCGCCTAAATCATTTACATATTTCTTCTCACTGTTACCACTGAAACACTTCACTGCTTCTGTAGAAATAAGTGTCTTGCCTTCTTCAATACCATAAGTGTCTTTTACTATCTTTAAATCTTTATCAACTATAATTATACGCCCCTGGTATATATTAGCTATTTCTTCTGCTTCTCTGTCTACATTGCCAGAACTGTTCCCTGAAAGATAACCTGATGAAACAACCAGGTCCGATATAACTGTCCCACATGACTGCAGTTCATCAGTTCTTTGTGAAACCATCTGTGTATCATATGTATTTGTTATTACAGTAAACAGAAATATTATAGGTATAAGCCCTGTGCAAAGCAGCAGCCCGGATACCTGGACTCGCATGCTTCTAATATTATACAACAAACGGCTGCTCCAAGTGTTCTTCAAAGCGTTTCCTCCATACAGCTTATGTTATTTCTGGAAATAATAACCAACACCCCATTTAGTATGGATAAAAACAGGATTACTTGGGGACTCTTCTATCTTTTCCCTTAAACGGCGGATATGTACATCCACAGTTCTTACGTCACCTGGATAATCATACCCCCACACTGTATTAAGCAGTTCTTCCCTGCCATACACTTTATTTGGATGGAGCATCAGAAGTTCTAAAAGGTCAAATTCCTTTGCTGTAAGGTTTACTTCATTATCATTTATATAGCCTCTCCTGCTTTCTATATCAATTCTTAAGCCATTATATGAATAAACTTTTGGCAGCTCTTTAGTTTCTGCTACAGAACTTCTTCTTATAATTGCTTTAATACGGGCTTTTACTTCCAATATATTAAACGGCTTTGTAATATAATCATCCGCACCATATTCAAGCCCTAAAATCTTATCCATATCATCGCCTTTAGCAGTAAGCATAATCACAGGCACATTTGAAAACTCACGTATCTGCTGGCATACTTCAAACCCGTTAAGCACTGGCAGCATAACATCCAGCAGTATAACATCATATTTGTTCTTGTTAATATAGTCAAGTGCTTCCTGCCCGTCATATGCACAGTCAACCTCCATACCATCTTGCTCCAGGCTGAAACGGATTCCTTTAACAATTAATTTCTCGTCATCAACTACCAAAACTTTTCTAGCCATTGTTTTCCATCCTTCCATTTATACAGTAATCTGGTCTTTTATCTGTTTAAAAACTCCATCCTTAATTCCAGCAACATTTTTTATATCATCAATACTTTTAAAACCGCAAGACAACCGGTAATCTATTACTGCATCCGCCTTGCTTTCTCCAATGCCAGGCAAGGACATAAGTTCCTCTTTTGATGCAGTATTTATATTTATAAGCCCGCCATCCTGCTGTGGCTGGCTGTTACTATCCTTACTGCCAGAAGCCGCCTGTTTTTTAGACAGTACGGTTACCTGTTCACCATCTGCCAGTACCTTTGCAAGATTTATGGCAGAGCGTGCCGCAGATTTCTTAAATCCACCTGCTGCTTTTACAGCATCACAAATTCTCTGCCCGTTTAATAAACTGTATACACCTGGGTGCTTTACAGCACCACATATATACACAACTATCTTTCCTGTAGCACCTGTTTTATTATCTTCTTCTTTTTTATGCCCGTCTTTATTATTTACTGTTTCCTCATCTTTTAAAATATCTGCATCTGTATTTCCAGTAAAACTGGAGCTTGCACCGCCTCCTGGCTGTAAATAAATAATGCCAGAAAACACTATAAATATAATACAGGCTGTAATTATTATAATATTTTTCTTTCCCATATATAACCCTCCATAAAAATTTATGAAAGATTATACAGCCCTGGCATGTTTTTAAGCTGTAAAGCATTACTATTTACCATAATAACCAATTAAAATAATTATTACAATAGGTACATTCAACAAATTTATTACATTTTAATTAATAATTTTCACTACACCTTCAGAGTACCCTGTTTTTTCAGAATAAAATATTGGGACTGCCGCTTTAACAAATGGGATTTTGTGCGGCAGCCCCTTAGTCCTGGCATGTAAACATTTAAATTTTATTTTACTGCAAACACTGTGTGGCCACCATAACCTCCAAGTCCGCCTAATTCTTCCTGTATCCTTAAAAGCCTGTTATATTTGGCAACCCTTTCACTCCTGCTTGGAGCACCTGTTTTTATCTGTCCTGAGTTAAGTGCTACTGCAAGGTCAGCTATTGTAGTGTCCTCAGTTTCACCAGAACGGTGCGATACTATTGAAGTATATCCGTATTTCTTTGCAAGTTTTATTGCTTCTATTGTTTCAGAAAGCGTACCAATCTGGTTAAGCTTTATAAGTATTGAATTACCACAGCCAGTATCTATACCTTTTTTAAGCCTTTTTGTATTAGTTACAAATAAATCATCACCTACAAGCTGGACGCTTCCGCCAAGTTCTCTTGTAATTTGCTGCCAGCCATCCCAGTCCTCTTCATCTAACGGGTCTTCAATAGACTTTATTGGATACTGGCTGCAAATTTTTCTCCAATGGTCTATAAGTTCACCTGTTGAGAGAGTCCTGCCGCTCTTTGGCAGATGGTATTCCCCTGCTTTGCTTCCTTTCCATTCACTTGCTGCTGCG
Organism: uncultured Lachnospiraceae bacterium; assembly: GCA_910580005.1. Taxonomy (GTDB): domain Bacteria; phylum Bacillota; class Clostridia; order Lachnospirales; family Lachnospiraceae; genus Butyribacter. The sequence continues at coordinate 7,172 of CAJTXH010000072.1, forward strand.
TCAAGTGCAAGCACAAAGTCATCACCTGGCTTATACCCTGCCTTTGACACTGCTTCAAGTATAAGCTCTATAGTTTCTTCATCACTTGCAAGGTCTGGTGCAAAGCCACCTTCATCACCAACAGCTGTAGCGAGGTTTTTAGCTTTTAATATGCCCTTTAATTCATGGTATACTTCACAGCACTGCCTTAAACCTTCTGTAAAACAACATGCGCCAACAGGCATTATCATAAATTCCTGTGTATCAACAGTATTTGTTGCATGTGCACCGCCATTTAATATATTCATCATAGGAACAGGAAGTGTATTTCCACTTATTCCCCCAAGAAACCTGTATAACGGCATTTTGTAAGCAGCAGCGGCAGCCTTTGCACATGCAAGTGAAACAGCAAGCATTGCATTAGCGCCTATTTTGCTTTTATTTGCTGTGCCATCCTCTTCTGCCATTTTCTTATCAATATTATAAATATCTGAAGCATCCATTCCCTTCAGCCTGAAAGAAAGAAGCTTATTTACATTATCTACTGCATTTTTAACACCATTTCCGCCATAACGGCTTTTGTCCCCGTCTCTTAACTCATGTGCTTCATAAATGCCTGTAGATGCCCCGCTTGGTGCTGCTGCCCTTCCATTTGCACCACATTCAAGCGTGACCTCAGCTTCAACTGTAGGATTCCCCCTTGAATCAATAATTTCCCTTGCCTTTACCTCTTTAATGCTCAAACGTTCCATTTTTAATCCTCCTATTCACCATTTTCCAATAACCATTACACCCCAAATTATATTTTGCTGTATTTTATAAAAATTATTCATTAAGGCAAAATATGCACTGGACAACAATGCTTCTATTTACATTGCCTTATTCACACTTCCCCGTTTAATGCATATTTTAATTTATGGAAAATAATTTTTATAAATTTTAATTTCCAGCCTGCAATTTTATATGCGCCCTGGTATAAAAACATTATACTGGTAAACAGCGCAGGAATGAGGTAAAGTATGCAATCACAAGTTATATATTCGTATGGTAATGACAAACGCCAGAAATATCTTGGAAATATGCTGGCAGAATATGGTTTTAAAGTATTAGATGTGCCTGGTCCAAGGGAGAACGGCAGCCAGAACAGCCTGCCGCTGGAACAGTGTGAAGATATTTCTGGCAATGAAATACTTCTGCTTCCAGTTGTGGCATCTAAAGAAACTTTAGCTGGCATTATTCCGTTTATACATCCGGGAACATACATTATAGGCGGTGTGCTGCCAGATTATCTTATAGATATATGCAATTCTGAACATGCAATGTTTTTAGATTACATGAAGATACCTGAAATAGCCATACAAAATGCAGTTGCAACTGCTGAAGGGGCTATATGTGAAGCAATAAAAGCCAGCAGTATAAATATACAGTCCAGTAAATGCCTTGTAACCGGATATGGCAGGTGCGGCACTGTTATTGCAGATAAATTAAGCTGCCTTAAAGCGGATGTAAGTGTACTTACAATAGAAACCGCGGATATGGCAAGGGCATCAGCTAACGGGTATAACATAGCATCAGGTGATTTCAGCGGATACGACTTTATATTTAATACTGCACCTGCACCTGTTATAACACCTGGACGCATAAACACAATGAAGGGAAGCTGCATTATAATAGACATTGCTTCAAAACCTGGCGGTACAGATTTTGAATACTGCAAGAGCAGGGGAATAACAGCAAAACACTGCCTTGGGCTTCCTGCTACCTATTCGCCTAAGACTTCAGCAAAAATTATTTTCGATGAAATTATAAAATATATATAATAGCAACATATAACTATCCATTTTAGTATTTAGTGCGCAAAAAGCGCAGGATTGGAGACCATATGAAAGAAATAAAGAATACACCGGATATTGGTTTCGGCATAACAGGTTCATTTTGCACACATGCAAAGATTAAAGAAGTTATTTCAAATATGAAAGAACATTATAATATATATCCAATCTTTTCACAAAATGTCTGCTCATTAGACAGCCGTTTTGGCAAGGCTTCTGATTTTATTTCTGATATAGAAAATATTGCTGGCAGAAAAGGAATATACACAATACCAGAAGCAGAACCAATAGGCCCTAAAAAGTTTTTAGATGCGCTTGTAATAGCCCCATGTACTGGCAATACACTTGCAAAACTTGCAAACGGCATTACAGACTCTGCTGTATTAATGGCGGCTAAGGCCCATCTCAGGAACGAACGCCCGCTAATTATTTCTATTTCTACAAATGACGCAATGGGGATTAATTTCCGCAATCTTGGGATGCTTTTCAATATGAAAAATATTTATTTCGTTCCGTTTGGACAGGATGATTTTAATAAAAAACATAATTCCCTTATTGCGCATGTTTCGTTAATACCTGACACAATAGAAGAAGCACTAAAAGGAAGACAGATACAGCCTGTAATAAAATCACCATTCTAAAAAATGAAATATATGTAAAGCCTTGTATTTTATGCCATCTATGCTGTACTGCCATTGCCACAGCACAGATGGCCTTTAAATATGTCATATACAACAGCGTATAATATATAAAACCAGCAAATGTACTGGATAAAACGCATAGAAGAAATACTTTGGCAGGTATACATTATTTTTATCTGGGTTATAGTTTAATATAATTGGAACCGACAGCACCGCATACATTTCAATGCTGTTTTGCGACAGAATTAAAATTCCCATAATTACCATGGCCATTTTCCTGTTATACCTGTAAAGATATAATGCAGCTATTATAAAAACACCAAAAACACTGTAATCAGTATGCATAAAGTATGCTGCCACACCTCCGGCAAGCACTGCAAAAATTTTGACAATATATAACCCGCCTGCTTTATCTATTGTGTACATTACAATAAACCCAATAAGCAGCGTCCACATTACATTCTGGCTTTCCCAGCAGAAAATGCCGCCACCTGATGAAAGGTCAAATGGTATCTCTGAAATAACTGCAAATACTGCAAGCCTTATTATGTATTTTTTCCTGTTATGTGTATATATAAAGCCTTCCACAAGCATAAAACAGAAAAGCGGGAATGCAACTCTCCCCACAGCCCTCATAATATAATATAACAAAGGATAATCTGCCGCCGGGACTAGTACAAATGCTATATGGTCGCATAACATAGACAGCATTGCTGTTATCTTTAAAAAAGACCTTCCAAAATGCCAGTCCCTTTTTACCCTGGTTTCATCCATAAATTCTCCCTTACTGCCTGTTATAATAATCTATTCCGCCAGATGGCTTAAAATAAGTCCGTATATAACCATCAACTGATACAATAACAAATTCATTCGATTGTTCCAGGTAATATACATCATCACCATCTTCTGCTTCTGTTTTATGTAATGCATCTTTAGAAGAAATAACTTTATTTGCTCCTGCAAGGTATTCTTCCTTTGTTGCATACCCAAATTCACCGCCGTGTTTTTCAAAATGCTGTAACAGGTATTTATCATTCCGGAATTTATAAGAATTATTATTACTGCTCTCTTCATTATTGTTACTGCTTTCATAATACTGGCTGTCTGTATTGCTGTTATTTCCCCCAGTTCCTCCAGGCCATATCTGCCTGCCTGAAAGTGCTGCAACAACAAGTATAAGCAGAATAACCACCCTGGCAATCCTGTTTCTTGTAACTGCCATATTTTTACCTGCTGCTTCTTTATTATTTTTATTACTTTCTTCCATAATTATTCTTTCCTCAATTATATTCATTAATTATATTCATTGTATTGTTTATCCCAGACTATATCTTTTATAGCAATCCTTTTACCAGCAGAATTATCCCACTCTGTAGAAAAACCTGCATTTTCAAGTTCTGTAACAATTATCTTTCCAATTTCCACTGCATCTATATTGTCAGTATAACTGCCAAATGCCATGTAAAGCACGCTGGACACGCCCAGTGTTAAATGTTCAACATCCTGCGTTGTATAAAAACAGTATCCAATAATATTCTCACCACATTTACAGCGTATGTCTGCAACTTCATTACAATCATCAATTCCATCAGACAAAGTATAGCCTGCACAATGCTGTGTAACAATGCCATGTTTATCAATATTTTCAAATGCAAGCTTTAACTTAAGAAAATTTTCCTCTGTACCAGTATTTTGGAACTTGGCACGGTAATCCTTTATTACTCCAGTTAAAATATTTTTTGTAAACTTATCTTTGTCTTCTGGATAATCCTCCTTTAAATCATACTTTACATATTCTGCAACATATTCTGCACATTCTTCAAGTATTTCTTCATCTGATAAAAAACCTGCTTTAATATTATTAATTATCATTTCTTCAATGTCAAAAGCACAGGTTTCATCTGCGTTTTCTTCTATGCTTTCTTTCCAGTCCATAATAACCTCCTTTTCTTCTGGTTAATCATTCCTGATAAAATTCATTGGCTGGAATGGTTCTCTTTCAGGAATACCGTATTTTTCCTTTCCAAGCTTGATGCTTTTCATAAGAAATGCCATATTTCTTGCAAGCGTCCTCATAGTCTGCAAGCCTTCTGTATCTTTTATGGCTTCCCCTGGCTCACGTCCATGTATGCTGTTCCAGTACTGGCTTGATGCAACTGGCATACCTGAAATAGTAAAGAATTTATTTAATTCATCAAATGTTGATGATAACCCTCCTCTTCTTGCAGCAACTACACTTGCCCCAACTTTCATTGTTTTATCAAAACTTGTGCTGTAAAAAAGCCGTGTAAGAAATGCAACAAGTGTTGCATTGGCAGAGGCATAATAAACAGGGCTGCCTGCAACAAAACCATCACATTCCTTGAATTTAACAGCAGTTTCATTAACAATGTCATCAAATACACATCTGCCTTTTTCCTTGCATGAATTGCAGGCTATACATCCCCTGATATCCTTATTTCCAATATGTATAATTTCTGTTCCAATACCCTCCTGCATAAAAACTTTTTCCATTTCGTGTAATGCTATGTAAGTGTTGCCCTTTTCCTTCGGACTTCCATTAACCATTAAAACTTTCATTATATTGCCACTCCTCTCTGCTATGCCTTGCTATTTTATTTATATGTACACATTTTGCACAAAAAACGTGCAAAATGGCACTGTAAAACTCGTATTTTTGACGAAAAAAACGTGTCAAAAATCCTCGAATTTAATTGACTGTGAATAGTAACATTTAACTACATATAACACTTGTATATAAATTAATTCTGTTTTTATACCATATTTTTCCAAAAATAATAAATAACAAGGCATCCTTATATATGGATACCTTGTTGTTTTATAAACCAGCTGTTGCAATGCATCTAGTTATAACTGCCAGAAAAGTGTTTTAAAGCATTGCATCTACAATTTCTTCAATAGCTGCCCTGTCTGCTTCTTTCATAACGGACTTAATGCTGGCTTTCTTTTCGCAAATTTCAATATTTTTCATGCTTTCAAGCATGTCTGTCATTTTCTTTGCCGCAACTGGCGCCCATGAACCATTTTCAATAAGTGCCACCTTACGTTTCTGGTAATTCTTGCTCTTTAAATGTGCAAGGAAATCTTCCATAACAGGGAAAAGCCCTCCATCATATGTTGCTGATGCAATTACCATACGGTCATACCTGAATGCCGCTTCTATTGCCTCTGCCATATCATCCCTTGAAAGGTCAAATAACTCAAGTTTTTCAACACCTTTCTTTTCAAACATTTCTGCACATTCTTTAGCAGCTTTAGCTGTATTGCCATGAATTGAAGCATATGCTACAAGCACACCCTTGTCCTCTGGCTCATAGCTGCTCCATATATCATATTTATTAATATAGTATCCTAAGTCTTCTTTAAGCACTGGTCCATGTAACGGGCATATTATTGCAATATCAAGCCCTGCTGCCTTTTTAAGCAGTGCCTGTACTTGTGCGCCATATTTTCCAACAATATTGAAATAATAGCGCCTTGCTTCACATGCCCAGTCATCTTCCTCATCAGAATTAATTGCACCAAATTTACCAAAACCATCAGCAGAAAATAAAATCTTCTCACTCTTTTCATATGTAACCATAACTTCTGGCCAGTGTACCATAGGTGCCATAAAGAACTGGAGTGTATGGCTTCCTATAGAAAGCTCATCTCCTTCTTTAACAGTAACAGTCCTTTCAGATAAATCAAAATCAAAAAACTGTGGAAGCATCTGGAATGTCTTTGCATTGCCAACAAGTTTCATGCCAGGGTACATCTCTGCAATTTTCTGTATATTGGCAGCATGGTCAGGTTCAAGGTGTGAAACTACAAGGTATTCAGGTGACTTGTCCCCAAGTGCTTCTTTAAGGTTTGATATCCACTCTTCTGTTGCCCTTGCATCAACAGTATCCATTACTGTGATTTTCTCATCCATAATTACATATGAATTATAAGAAACACCTTCTGGCACAACATACTGGCTTTCAAATAAATCAATATCTTTATCATTCACTCCAATGTACTTAACACTATCTGTTACAAACATTTAAAATTCCTCCTTAATATATAAATCATTATGGTAATACACTATTTCTGCTTTATTATACACTATAATAAATACATGTCAAATACTTTAAGATGTGTATTACAAGACAAACGCATGAATAAATTGTAATCAAATTAAGATAATTTCCAGTTATCCTGTGTTGGCATACGTACGCAGGG
>CAJTXH010000073.1 GCA_910580005.1 uncultured Lachnospiraceae bacterium
TGTGTATTCATCAATTCCATTGCGGTAACATGTTTCTATGTAACTTTTAACAGATGCATAATATTCCGCATATTCCAGTGACTGGAACTGCCCAGATATTTTCATTTTTGATTTTGTCCCCCTAAGTGAACGTTCTGACAGGTTATTTGTAAAAGGCAGTTCAAAATTTGTTACCCACGCAAAATAATTACTTTTATACTTTGCTATACGGTTAAGCAGTTTCCTTTCTTCATTGTCATAATAACTGTCATTATTTTTATTGTTTCCGATGCCCTTAAGAAGAAGCTGGTTAAGTTTTCTAAAAATACTTTCCTCCTTTTCTTCTGTAAAGCTTTCATGCCCCTCCGTAATGGCTTGTTCCCTTTCTTTATATATATTATTTATAAAATCTTTCATTTCCCCTGCCCATGCATGATCCGGAAGGTTATCTTTTATCTTCTGCAAATCCCTTAATAAATGCGCATTGCATTCTATATTGCTGAAACTGTATGTTTCATTGTAATTAACCTTATTATGGCCATGCATGACAACAGTTTCCACAGGCAGTACTGGCAGGATGCCGTCACTGTCAATGCCTTCTTTGTCTTTATGCAGGTGTGCTTTATATAACGCAAGGTTTTCTGTCCCATAAAACCGCAGGCATCCCCTTGCTGTGCTTATCATTATTACTGTATCATCCCAGTATAATATTTCCTGGCGGGTTATCTCATTTAACAGTTCTTTTTCAAAACACTCCAGTGCTTTTGCAGCTTTTTTCTGCTGTTTTATTATGTACCCTCCGCTTGGATGGATTTCCTGTTGTGAAAGCCCCTCCATTATCCTGCAGGCTTTATTCACACTTACATTACCCATATCCATAAGAAGGAGTGCCAGTGATTTTACCCCGCTTCCATACTGGTTTTCTTCTTTCAGGTCATGAGGCACTGCCTGTCTGTACACCGCACCGCATTCCATACATTCATAAGAATGGAAGTGGTGGCGTTTCTTAACAACAACTACTTCATAATCTGTTTCATCTTTTATTATTTCTTCATCCATCTGTTTCATTTTGCCACCACATCCAGGACAGCGTCCAACAGAATGTTCTATATTTTCAGTAATTTCATTTTCTTTAAATTTTTCAAGTTTTGATTTAGGATGTCCTTTCTGGCCTCCTATGTGCTTTTCTGTCTTTTTTCTAGAATTTGGGATTCTTTTTTTCTTATTAATGGGAGTTTTGCTTGTGGGGGTGCCGCTGTTGCTGCTGTCTGTATTTAAAAGACCATTAAGACGCAGTATTTCCCTTTTCAGTGCAGCATTTTCAGCCTTTTTTTCTTCAAGCTCGTGTTTCAGCTTATTATTAAGCCTGGTTTCCTGTTCTAATAAAATATGCTCATTTCTGTATAATTTTATTTCTTCTGATAATTTATCATATTTATCAGACAATTTTTCATAATCTTTATATAAACTTTTTGTATAATTTCCAGCCATATAACCCCCCTGCTATGTACTGGACAATAGTATACTATATCACACGGAAAAAAGCAAAATTTGGAATAAAATTTATTAATCATAAATTTTGACTGTGAATAGTAACTTTTCGGGATATAATGCAATTATCTGTTCTAGACAATCCCTCAAATCCTCCTCCAATTTATCTTTAGAAATATTTTTAAACCTATATGTGTATGGCTTCTTAAACTTCTTATTTTCGCTGACATAATCATTATAAACAGGATAAAATTCCAGAATGTATAAATCGTAAAAATACATCCATGTGTCAAATTGTATCTCCCAATCGTTGCTATGAAATATATCTGGAATCAGTTTTATCATGCTGGCAGCCAGGTATTTGTATTTTTGCTGCCAATGGCATGGAATCTATTATTAATTTATCACAGTATTTTTCACCAAATCTTTCCTCAAACCTCTTTCTTCTTCCCCTTTTTCATTTTTCCAAATTTCTTCTAATGATTTCTTGATTCTTCTATTCTAGCCTTTCTTTCCCTTAATTCCTCCTCCATTTCTTTCTTATATTGTGCCTTTTTAAATGAAATTACATTTCCCATATATCCTTCTTTTCCTTTTTTGCTCAGAACTCTGTCCATATTAATTATAGAAGAATACTATTTTTTATGTAGTACTGTGGATTTACAGATATGTAAACACACGGCCTTGCAGACATGTCTGTATGTCTATATGTAACCCTGTAAACATGTCTGCCTATAAAACGGATGTCCAGTAGTATCCTGCTGTCCTTTTGTCTTTGAACTAATTTTTTATGATCTCTTTATAAAATAAATCCGACAATATTTCTTCCAGTTCAAATAATCTGGTGGCTTGGTACAGCACATTCCTGCTTTATCCTCCTCCTTTTCAGGTTATCTTTTAGTTATTTTTCCCAGACAATTCCCCATTTTTTCCTCCTCTTCTTCCACCATTTCCCAGTGTTTTCTTTTCTGTTTTGTATCCAGTTCTGCTGTATTACCTAAACCAGTCTTGCTGCCATTTATGTCTGCTTTTTCTGGTATTTTTGGAAATTTTTTATTGTTTATCCTAGTATTATCTTTTGTTTTAATTTTTAGTATGAAATTATATTTCTCCACATATAATAAATTTTTTACTTTGATTATATAAAAATGTAGGAAAATTAAATTTAGGGAAAAACAGATACTCAAATATTATGAAGAAGCTGCCTGGCAGCGGACAGGACAGGTATTTATACTGATACTGTAAATGGAACTGGAATTATTGGTTAAAAAGCATTCCTCTCATAAGCACATTTTTCTTGTTATTTTGCATCTACAGGTAAAAGGGTGTACTTTGATACAAACTGCTGCTTTTCATAGAAAATGGTTATTTTAATATTAGTGAAAGAGTCTGTATGTTTCAGTATATGGGCTTTATAATAGTATCGTTATCTCTGCATAAAACTATTAGATATGGGTGTTTTTCATAAGGGATATTAAGAAAAGAAAAACTCCCCAGATATCTGGGGAGTGTCCAGAGACTATGCCTTTCAGCCATACAGATCCATTGAAACTTTTATATTGTACCCACTGTATTTTGTAAAAACAAGTGTGGGACTTAATCATATATGCCTTTACATTAATATAATATGCAGATAGACTGGTATTGTCAATTACAGATAGTAGAATCTCATATAAATATCTGGCAGCAGGAATGAAATATGATGCTGAAATAGGTGAATGGAACTTTTCAAACAGTAATTTTTTATTAAAGGGGTAGTTGGCATCATTGTGGAGTCTGCTTTATATCAATAAGATTTTTCAATTTTTCTGGAAAATCACAATATAATTCATCAAACAGTCCCGTTTTGGTTTCTGCATATAAAGTATCATACTTTTCTGTTTTCCCGGTTTTTGTAAAGACAAACAGAATCCGGTAACTTTTCGTTGTAAAAGTGTCAATATTCCGTGGGATTAATGTAATGGGAAAACTTAGACCTTTTTTATCATTCTTGAATCCCAGGGTTACATCAGATCCATAGGCATAAGAAAAATCCACATGCTGTGATATTTTGTCTTTTTCCCCAATTTTTAAATATTTCGCATTATGTATCTGTAATATCTCAGAACATACACTGGCTTTTTCATTAATAGTTGTCCTGCTGTGGTTTCTTGAAGGGGTGCAGTCTTTTATTGTTATTCCTGTGCCTTGTCCATCTGTTATTGCCATGTCCTGTTTTGACCTGTTATATTCATCACACCTGTCAAAAAACCCTTCTGCTGTATAATTTTTGCTTTTTATGCCTAGCAGGTGCATAAACTGCTTCTTTTCAAATATGCATTCAAACCACATGTAACCAGTATTCCGGTTTTTGCCTGTAAACAAAAAGGGCAGTTCCATTATTTCCTTGTATTTTTCTGCTGCATCATATATGTATTCCAATAATTTTCCATCAGGTACTTTAGGCTGGATGATCATTTTGCTGCCTCCCAAACAAAAGAGGCCTTGTTTGCACAAGACCTCAGAATTGCATATAAACCAGCTGATTTATTTAGGTGCCTGCCACCCAGTTTCTGACCTTCCATCAGACCGAGAAAGCAACTCTTTCTTAAAGTGTGTGCAAAGTTTTTCCGTTGTCAGCTCCAACGATGGTATGCTCCTTATACCATATGTCTGCAAATGCAGAGAAGAAAATATCTTCTGGCATTTATATTATATGTCTTTTAGTGAAAAAAATCAACAAAAATATTGGAATTTAAAAAGTTTTTTGTCTTATGGTTTGGAAGTTAAAGTAAAAAATTCTTTTAAGGGTTTCTGGGTACAGAGCAGGAAAAATGATACATTGGCAGACCAGATGTGATGATTGGGTTAAATTCTGGCAGGACATGAATGGGAAATTATCTGGTATATTTCATAATTTAGGAGCTGGCTGTGTCCTGCCTGATATAAAGAAACTGTGATAAGGCATCAGGACAATATTATTGAAAAAGGTGACTGTGATAAATATCTGGAAACAGGAAAAACCGAAGGAGCAGTATCCTTCTCCAGTTTATAGAACTGTTTATTCTGTTGTTTATATATTTGCTATTTGACTGCAATTTTTTCAGCCTGCTCTATGGACTGTATATGGTCAATGTTTAGTAACAGTGCCATTAAGTCTATGCAGCCGAAGGCTGGAAGAACCAGTTCTTTCTCCGCTTCATCAAGATTATTAAAATGGTTATAGTCATTATTTTTCCTGATTGCAAAATAACCTTTTTCTTCACAGGTAATTTCATTGCAGTGGAATGCCTGCCCAATGACACTGTATCTATATTGTCCATTGTATAATGCAGGTACTTTCCTGGCTGCAATGTAGCAGCCTTCACAGTTGTTTCTCCTGCCAGCCTGTTGGTGGTCTATTACAGCATAGTAAATATCAGCATTGCCCGTATAACTGTCAATACTTTTGCAGGTTTCTGAATACAGGAACAGTCTGGCAAGTTTCATGGCTTCGGTATGTTCCAGAGGCTTTCTGCTGGCAGTAAAACCTGTGTATACCAGACTGTGCTGTTCCAGATACATCTGTATGCCGTCTGCTGCTTTTGTATACAGGCAGTTCTGGACTGCTTCCAACATTTTCTCTGCTTCTTCCTCCATCAGTTTTGCATCAAAGGAAATGGAATAAGTGTTTTCATCGTCCATAATCTCTAATTTAAAATGCAATACTGCTGCTGGTGTTTTTGCTTCTTGTTTAGCTGTTATTTTATTGGATTTTTTTGTATTCATAATAAATTATCCTCCTTATTTTTTAATCCAGCAAAAAGCATACCATATGGACAGCAAATTGCCGTTTTGCAAAAAACACACACAACACAGATGCAGATGGGTTCTGATATTGCTGTGGGGCAGGGGGATTTATAATTAGCAGTGCAACATTATCTTCATTAATTATAACACTTTGTTTAAAACTATCAACGAAAGAGGATTAAAACACATGCCATATGTTGATATAATTCAACAAAGCAGAAAGGACGGTAAAAGGAAATGAAAGATGTTAAGTTATCATTGCAGGAAACAGGTGACAGGATTATGGACCGCCGGAAGAAGCTTGGGCTGACACAGGAGGCTTTGGCTGAAAGGGGTGGGCTGACAACCCAGGCAGTCAGTTATTTTGAAGGCGGGAAGCGGGCTATGCGGCCTGAAAATCTGATGAAAATAGCTGCTGCACTTGGTGTCAGTGCAGACTATCTGCTGACTGGGGACATCATTGACAAAGACAAGCTGCTGCTGTCGGAAAAGCTTGGTAAACTCACTCCGGAGGAAGTAAGGCTGGTAGAGGGAATCATTGATGAATGTATAGCCTTGTTCCACAAGGAAGAATGATATTTGTCAAAAGGGTATATTATGATGTTGGGGTCAAAAAGCATTTTGCCCCTGGTATCATATTATAAAAATTATCTTTAAAACACGATAGCTGCCCATATTGTTAGAAACTGCCAGGGCAATTATCAGTTTTTTTCGGAAAAATCAAGTAATTTTCCAGAATATGGAGTGTGGAATGTCTGGAGTTCCGCTAAGGCATAAAAACTATGCCAAGTGGAACTTCTGCCAGACCTTTTATGAATTTGCAAGCACATTATTCGTTAATGATTGTCTGTGCCGGCTTTACTGGCATGGCTGGAAGTGCAGGGATACTTGTTTTGTTCTTCTTAGGGGTGGTTTTCTTTCATTTCACATGTTTCTTCATGTAGTAATGAAACTTTAATCCTTTTTATCTGTCTAAAGTTTTTTCAAATTTTTCTACTTTTTCTGCAAATTTTACATAAGCTGCATTATTCCAGTGGTAGCCGTCACTTGCGGAGTATTTTGCCTTCAGATACCCCTCAGAATCTGTTAAAAATCCTGTGTAATTAAAATAGTCTGTGCCTGTCTGCTTTGCCAGTTTTTTCATCTTTTTATTGACATCTGGTACTTTAGAAAAACCAGGCTGGAATGCTTTTTTTGCCCTTGATACAGGAGGTATGGCACAGAGGACGATGCTGGTTTTTGGGCAGGCATCCTGTACTGACTGTATAATATGCTTAAAATCTGCAATGATATCTTTTTGCTGTGTACCAAGGATGCTGTTTATGCCAAGCATCAGATAAATGCGGTACGGTTTTTCAGAAATTAGTTTTTGCAGTCCAGTCTGTCCATTAAATATTCTCTGTGTATAGAAAGTATTTGTCTTAAGACCCCTTGCTGCCACTATTTTTTTAATACCGCCAATATGCATTGCAGACAGGGCACAGCCCATCCCATGTGTGATAGAATCCCCTGCAAAAATTGTTTTACGGCTGTAAGTTTTTGTCTTTATATGTGCAGTCCTGGAAGCCTTGCTGTCTGTGGCACCCCTTTTCTTTTTGCTGCATGCCTGCACATAAAAATAATAGTCTGTATTGTTTTCCAGTCTGTGCACCAGCAGGTGGTCTTCTTTTGTTATACCAGAACATTTAAAGCCAGATGATTTCTTTTTTGAATAATATACCCGGTAATATTTTGCTTCTTCATTTTTTATCCATGTGGCTTTAACTGTTTTTGTGGAATATCTTATCAATTTTATACCAGTCACTTTTTTAATGGGTGTGGCACTGGCGGCTGGTTTTAGTGTTGGTGTTGCTGCTGCTGGAGTCTGTGCTGGTTGTAAAGTGTTTTGAGGCAGGACTGTGTCTGGGGGAAATGATGCTTCTCTGGGTACTGCTTCCCTTTCCATTATATTATCCTGTGATACTGCATCCTGTATGGAGTCTGCTATTGCATCTGCTGGGGAAACTGCTATCCTGCTGGATATTAACAGCATGGTGACTGGCAGTATTATTAAAATTTTCATGTTTTTCATTGACAGGTTATCCTTTCATTTGGCTATGTTTTGGGAAAACATATGTGGTACTTCTGGCATTTGCATATACATCTGGGTTATTTTTACCTCGAATTAATTATATAACTTTGTTGACAAAATTCAACAATATGTTATTATTAACTGGTGGTAAAATTTAAAAGGTCCCAGAACGGACAAGAGAAAAATATACAAAAGGAGGAATTTAAAAAATGGACCAGACAGGAAAATATAACAAGACAAGGTCTTTATGTGTGGCTGTAGTCCTTGCCCTAGTGTTTGCAGGCATACTGGTCTGTGTGCCTGTAGTACAGTCTAAATCATCACAGACCATGCAGGAAGATGTGGCAGAGGATACAAACGGGCAAGGCCAGGATGCAGGCATAACAGTAACTGGAGAACCTGTAAGTACTGACGGCCCGGATTTTACAGAAAAGCCTGCCAGTACTCTGGAACCAAGTATGGTACCAAGTGTAAGTACCAGTCCCAGACCATCTGTAAAACCCACAAAAGCCCCAGTCCGCCTGGAACCAGTATCAGGAGTAGACTTGGCCAGGTATTCCACACACTCTGTAAAAGTTACCTGGAAAAAGCATAAAAAAGCTAAATTTTACAGTGTGTATTACTATAAGGAAAATGGAAATGCACATCTGGCAGGCATTACAAAGGGCACACAGTACATAGTCCGGAAGTTAAAGAACAATACCAGTTATTATTTTTATGTAGTAGCAGGAAAAAAGAAAAAAGTGTCTGGCAGTGACAGCATTCCTTCAAAGAAAGTACATATAAAAACAAAGACATATGTACACAAAACAATATTTGCAGGGGATTCCATCTGCCAGGCAGTAGGTTACGGGCAGGCATTCCCACAGATGACTTTTGCAGGGAAAAAGAAAGTAATTGCATATAGGGGGTTAAATACAGTTACTTTCCATACAAAAAGAATATTTGATGGGAAAACCGGGCTGCAGAAGCTGGTTGCAGAAAAACCATACAGGGCTTATCTGATGCTTGGGATGAATGAAATCCATTACAGGAAGACTAGTGACATGGTTGCAGAATATAAAAGCATAATCCAGGCATTAAAGCAGGGAAGCCCGGATACAGATATTGTACTGTGTGCAGTATCTCCTGTCACAAGGGGAGAAATGGCAAGGAATCCTGGTTATTCAAGGATACCATCCTTTAATAAGGGGCTGCAGAAGCTGGCAAAAAAAACTGGTACAACCTATTTTGATTATACCAGTTTCCTGAAAGATTCTGACGGGTATCTGAAAGCAGGGTATGCAGAAGGGGACGGGTATCACTGGAAAGCTTCTGCTTATACTGAATTTGGCAAGGTTGTTGACAAATTTGATAAGTCTTTGGACCAGTAAGGAAGAAAGGGGATATAAGTATGAAACAGAATTTAAAAAAAGTTTTTTGTATTATTTTTACAGTGGTTCTTCTGGCAGGTATTTTTCTAAAGACCCCGGCAGAAGCAAAAGAAGCAGTAAGCTGCAAATCCTTATGCAGTGCTGCACTGGAAGACTCTGGTGCAGCTGGGAATATGGAATACCAGTCTGGTAATGCCATTGATTTTGGTGCACTTTCTGCTTCTGTAAGGAAAAAGGTTAAAAGCATACAGTACATATGTGATTCAAAAGAAGTATACAGCCTTTGTGTCATCCAGGCGAAAAATGCTGCAGGGGCTAAGTCATTACATAAACAGCTCAGGAAATATAAAAAAAATAACTGCAGCAGTGCTTACCTTTCAGACTATACTTCCACGGAGCAGAAAGTATTTAAAAATGCACTTTGTGGCAGGAAGGGCAAATATGTGTGGTATATTGCATTGTCTCCCCAGAAGGCAGTGAATATAAAAGGACAGGATGCAATAAAGAAAAAACTATAGGGAGTTTATGTTTTATGGTTTTCAGCAGTTTATTATTTCTGTTCCGTTTTCTTCCTGTTGTACTGGCAGTATATTACATACTGCCAAAAAGATTCCGCAACCTGGTGCTGTTTTTAAGCAGCCTTGTATTTTATGCATGGGGTGAGCCTGTCTATGTTGTGCTGGTACTTTTTTCTACGGTGACAGATTACCTTGCAGGGATGGCTGTATCATATTACAAAGGGAAAGGGTTACAAAAAAGAGCCTTTGCTGCAGTGCTGTGTTCTGCTGTAACCAACCTGTCGCTTCTTGGATTTTTTAAGTATGCTGGTTTCCTTGTGGGAAACATAAACAGGCTGGCGGGGACGGACATCCCCATGGTTAATGTTGCCCTTCCTATAGGGATTTCCTTCTATACTTTCCAGACTATGTCTTACACGGTAGATGTATACAGGAACGATGCAGATGTACAGAAAGACTTTATTGCATTTGGTGCATATGTGGCACTTTTCCCACAGCTTGTGGCAGGACCAATTGTGCAGTATAAAACAGTAGCAGGCCAGTTAAAAGACCGCAGGGAAAGTGTGGATTTGTTCTGCAACGGTATATTCCGTTTTGTGGCAGGACTGGGCAAAAAGGTTTTAATAGCCAACCAGATGGGGATGCTCTGGGAAGAAATTGCAGCAATGGATACCAGGGGGCTTGCAACAGCAACAGCATGGCTTGGGGTTCTGGCATTTACATTTGAGATTTATTTTGATTTCTCAGGGTATTCTGATATGGCTGTTGGCTTAGGTGCAATGTTTGGGTTCACATTTCCAGAAAATTTCAATTACCCATATGAATCAAAAAGTATTACAGAATTCTGGCGGAGATGGCATATTTCATTGGGTACATGGTTCAGGGAATATGTATATATACCACTTGGTGGCAACCGTAAGGGAATTGCAAGGCAGTTTATTAATATTGCTATTGTATGGTTTCTTACAGGGATGTGGCATGGTGCTTACTGGAATTTTATCCTGTGGGGTGTGTATTATGGCATTTTACTGGTACTGGAAAAACTGCTATGGAAACGGCTGCTTGTAAAACTGCCCTCCCTGACCAGGCATATTTATACAATGGCTGCAGTTGTCTTTGGATGGGCCCTTTTTGCATGGCAGGATATGGCAGATGCCACTGCATTTATGTGTACAATGTTTATGCAGGCAGGTGCAGGGTTTGCCAATGTGCATACAATATATCTGGCATGCTCCTATTTTGTCCTGCTTATTATTGCTGCTGTTTTTTCTTTATCAATGCCAAAGAAGTTTATAACCAGCAGGCTGTTTCCGAAGGGGACAGCAAGGAGAGGGATTGCAGGCATGGTTTTTGTAGCTGCTATATCTGCTGCCTGCATTGCGGTGCTTGTAAATTCATCATATAACCCGTTTTTATATTTCCGTTTTTAAAATGCTTTTTCATGTTATATGGGAACTGCAGGGTGGAAGATACAACTTAATTTTAATTATTAAAGCTGGTCAATAGTAAGGGGACTGTTATGGGGAAGTTAAAAATATTTATCATAGTTGAATTTTGTTTTATCCTGTTTTCCAGCCTGGCAGCAGCATTGCTTTCTTCTGACAGGGAATTTTCAGATATGGAGAACAGGGAACTGGCACAGAAACCTGTATTTTCAGTAAAATCATTTTTAGATGGAAGATACCAGGACAGTTACGGGGAATGGTTAAATGACCAGTTTTTCTGGAGGGATGGATGGTCCTTTGCTGCTGCAAATTTGCAGGCAGTATTTGGTAAAAATGATATTAATGGTGTTTATCTTGGTAAAAATGGCTGCCTTTTAGAGAAATACCAGGAAACAGATTTTGAGCAGGAACAGGTAAATGAAAATACAGGCTATCTCTCAGAATTTTTAAATTATGCTGTAAAGCATTATGGCAAAGAACATGTGCACTGTATGATGCTCCCGTCAAAGGCAGAAGCATTGCCAGGCAGCCTTCCAGCATTTGCAGAGCCATTTAGCACTAAAGGGGTTCTTACCAGATTAAAGGACAGTCTGGATGAACCAGATGTTTTGCTTGATGCAGGGGATATATTAAGGAAACATCAAAAAGAATATATTTACTACCGCACTGACCACCACTGGACTACACTTGGGGCATACTATGCATGGACACAGTTTGCGGAAGATGCAGGATTGCCTGCGAAGGGGCTTGGGCATTACCAGAGGGAAACAGTATTTGCCAGATTTTATGGTACTACATATAACAAAGCACATATAGGAGTGGCACCAGACAGTGTAGAGCTTTTCCATAACCTGGGTGAGAAGGGGATACATGTGGATATGGATGATGGGGAGCTTGTGGCAGGTTCTGTGTATTTTCCAGAAGAAGCAGAAAAGGGATTTAATAAGTATAATATATTTTTCTCTAAAAATACATTTAAGATTGTAGTCACAACAGAGGCTGGTACTGGGAAAAGCCTTCTGCTGGTTAAGGATTCATTTGCTAACTGTTTTGTCCCATTCTTAACTGAGGATTATAGCCAGATTATAATGGTTGACTACCGGTATGGGAAAGTGCCTGTGAAGGATATCATAGAGCAGTATAAAGATATTACTGATGTACTGGTGATGTTTAATACAGAAAAATTTATGCAGAATACAAAATTAAGCAGGCTGGCAGATACAGGAAAGGGTGGGACAGGGATGAAAAAATTCAATCTGGATGATTTTTTAGAATAAGTAAAAATATGGCAGAGTCGTTAGTGTACTGTTATAGTTATGGTTTTACATTAGATTGCAAATATATTAAGAGAAACGAAAGGAGCATACTATAATGAAACAGATTAAAAAGCAATTACTGAAGGCAGCAGTGCTGTGCATGGTAATGGTGGGGATTACAGCAGTTTCTGCCAGGGCAGGGGCAGAGGAAGGAGATTTTGTAATTAATAATGGTATACTGGAATCTTACAGTGGAAGTGACAATGAGGTTATTATTCCAGAGAATGTCGAAGAGATTGGGAAAAAAGCTTTCCATAAGAACGGAACAATACAAAAAGTTACTATTTCTGGCAATGTAAAAAAGATTGGGAACTATGCATTTTCAGAATGTGGCCTTAAGGAAGTGGTTATCATGAAAGGAACCAGGGAAATTGGCAGGGAAAGCTTTTCTGGCTGCAGGAAACTAACAAAAATTACTATTCCTGGCAGTGTGGAGAAGATTGGCAGTTCTGCTTTCTCAGATTGTGCCATTAAGAAATTAGTTATCCCAGAAGGTGTCACAACAATGGACAAGTGGGCTCTTTCTGGACTTGGAAAACTGCAAAGCATTAAACTTCCAAGAAGCCTGAAAAAAATTCCAAAGAATGCCTTTGAAGCAGATATAAGGTTAAAAAAGGTGGTTATTCCAAAAGGGTGTACTACAATTGGGGACCGTGCCTTTTGGTATTGTCCAAAACTGAAGGAAGTAATAATTCCAGAAGGTGTTAAAAAAATTGGAGAAGGTGCCTTCAAGGACACAGCTGTTAAAAAAATAACAATACCAAAGAGTGTGGCTGTCCTTGGCAATAAATATGGTGTCTTTACCTTTTCAGAAACTCCACAAAGTATAACAGAAATAACCATATTAAACCCTGAGCTGAAAGTTAAGAATATATTTGGTGGTATTCCATTACAAAAAACTGTTACAATCAAGGGCTATAAAAATTCTACTGCTGACAAATTTGTCAGTTATATTAACAAAAACCAGGCTAAATTTAAGAAACCAGCTAAGTTTGTTGCCTTATAAAAGGGATAAGATGGTATACATTATTTCTTTGATTCTGCAAAATTTATCAGGTTTTATTATATGGATTGTTGAAGAGTCTTGATAATAAAAGGATAATGTAATGTTCTGTATTTTTATGGATTTTCAATTATGTTAAAAACTTATGGTGTCCATTGTCTGATGTTATAATGTATGTAAATTACAGGGAAGAAGATAAAAAGAAAAGATTGAGGCAAGGGAGAAGAAAAAACTTTGCTTATGATTTAACTCAAAAAGCCTGTAATTTAAACTAAGTTCATTAATAACAGACATTTTTAGTGGGATGTCTGTTATTCTTCAGGAGGTTATATTATGAACGATATAGTCTATGTTTTAGATGATCATTCCGAGATCTCAGAAGAATTTGAAAATATGTCAGAAGATGAGCTGGACCGAAGGATAACAATTTTGGAAAAGAAAGCCATTGAGAAGACGAAAAACATTCCAGAACCTGCTTTGCTGACAATTTAGACTGAAAATATCAATTAAATAAGACAGGCTGGGGAAGAGGATTCCTTGGTCTGTTTTTGTTGTTTAAAAAATTCTGTAGGATTTTAATGAGTTGAAATATAAATCTGATTCAAGAGATGCGGCCAGAATGTGCCTGCAATCCACACAAAGCAAATTTTACAGTATTAGATATAAAGTGAGGGCGTAAAAAATTCTGTGTCTATGGAAAATAATCTTTTCCAGAAAGAATTAGATATGTAATATTTTGCTGTCGAAATTGTGCCCATCCTGTTGTCGAATTTATTTGTATATTTTTAGTATAACCATTACTGGAATTTATATACATT
>CAJTXH010000074.1 GCA_910580005.1 uncultured Lachnospiraceae bacterium
TGGAAGGCCTGCCATTGCCACATCACGCATTGACCGCTATGACGGTGAAAATGTGACTTTCCATTATAACCGCCATGAAGATGATGCATATGTGGAAGAAACCATCCCTGTAATGGATTTCATAAAACGTCTTATACGCCATATTCCTGAAAAGCATTTTAAAATGATAGTACAACAATGCTTTTTTTAGAGCTTTACTTCCAGCATAAACGTGTTTCCCTTGAAGAAATGTATGAAAAGGCCATGGCTAAAGCACAGGGAAAACGTTCTTCTGCTTAAAATACACCCCACAGTTCCCTTTGTCTGTGGTAAAATATAAGAAAAAAACAAAGGAGCAATAAAAATGAAACCCGATACAAAAAACACAGGGAAACTACGAAAAAAATATACAGACAGCCCTCCTGGAGGAATGACCCCGGCAGATATCTGTTCCATGAGTGATGAAGAACTTCTGGATATGGATTATTTCCTCCATGAAGATGTCTTCGGGGATGAAGGTTGTGGGGAAGATGGGTTTTACATTTTTTAAAACCAAAAATCCACTACCTTTAATAATTGTGTCCATTTTTTGATGCAGTACACCAGCCACTTGACCAGTACATAAACTGTAATATTAGAACTTTCCTATAAAGTTAATTTTACACTTAACTTGCTATTGCTACCTTTGCAACTTTATTTTGCTTAAACTCCAAAACCAATCCTAGTCCAGAATCGGCATTCCTTTTCAAATACTTCTTGAACTCTTTTTTCTTCATCTTTTGGTCTGGTGCTTCACCGCCACGACTAACATACTTAACATTACTTGATAACTTGTACGTATGTACACCTATATTACTTACTTGTTGCCTATCATCATAACCATTACTTAATGAACCATGTATTACAATAGTTTTCTTTTTTATCTTTACTTTATAAGCTACAGGTGCATTATTTTTTACAATATTGCGATAAATCGGATTAGATTTTTGCATTAAAGTTGCATGAAGTTCTTGTGTTTTAGCAGATGCCACTTGTGTGCTGGTTAATGTGCAACCTAGAATCAAGGCAAACATTAAACATAGTGATATTATCTTTATATTTTTCTTAAACATTAGATAGCACCCTCCTTATCTTTCTGTCTTAAACCATGTTTCCATAGGTTTTCCGTTATCATCATAGCCATAAACCATATATGTGATAGGTAAACTTTCTGAATCTATCAGAAAGGCTTGCTTGCATATTACGCTTTCACCTGGAAATATAGTTGTCTTGGTTAAATCCTGAACTCCGTCCTTGCATTTCACTTTCTTAGTTTCTAATTGTTTCTCACATTCGGAATCGTAGTAAGAAGAATATGGTGTTAAAATAATATCTGCTGGCAGTAGTTCCTCGCCTTCAATATAATCAATCTTGAACTTCAAGTATACATACTCCTTTGAATTTCCAGCCTTTTTCTTAATTCCGTGTTTCTTTAAATACTTATATGCCTTGTTGCCGTCTTTGTAGTCAAGCAATTTTATTTTTGCCCTGCCGTAGTATCTTGCACCATACACATCTACTATGCGTGATTTATATGCAGAATAAGGTTTTTGTTTGCTCCCTGCTTTTGCTGCTTGGACTTGGATAGATAGGGGATTACTAACAAGTAAGAATGATGTTAGTGCTAGTAATAATAATTTCTTGAGTTTTTGTTTCATTATTAAATCCTCCTGTGTTTAAAATTTTGTCATATTATATCACACAAAGAGAATTTTGTCACTTAATGTCAAAAAGTTGATTTTAAATTATTCAAAAAGGTACAAGGGTTTTCCTGTACCCCTGCTTTAATCTTCATATTCATAATTATGTTACGACAAATATCAAGGAGTTTTTGAAATATTTTAAAAGAAAAACGCCCTTATGCAGAGCATTCTCCATTATTAAATAATCCTAATATAAATTCCCGTCCTAACTGCGTTATTTTTCTATGGTAAATGACTTTACCGTTGTCTAGGACTTCTTGTTTTATATCCTCATATCCAAGATTGCTATAATCGGAATACAGAACCCATGTATCATTTACTTTGTACTGAATCCGCTTTTCTGCCAGTATTTTGTTCAATTCTGTTGCGGACTTTAAATTCAGTTCCTTTGCAATCTCAGTCATTGTATATGTTTTGTTTACATGTGTAAGTATTGCGTTCTTTTTCTCTGCTTCTACCCTTGCGGCACGTTCCTCTTTCAACCTTGTAAGAAGTTCTATGCCAAAATCTGGATTGTTGAGAATTTGGTCAATTACATTATCTGTTGCGTATATTCCGTGTTTTCGGATTGATGGTATAATTTCATCTGCTACTTTTGCTTGAAACTTTTCTGCGGTTTCGTTCTTTGCTTTCATAGCAAGACGATAAAATACGTTTTCAGGGATAAAATCTGGTCTTTTGCCACAAGTGGCAAAACCGATTTCCTCTAAATATTCATCAACTCTGCTCCACCTCACATTTATGTACTCTGTTCCTTTTATAGTTTGAGTAGTTGTAAGCCCTAGCCCTCTTGCTACTGTTTCCAGTTTCAAGTATACTGTTCCGTCTTTTTCGTAACATTCTACACCGCTAATCATTTCAATCTTTTGTACTTCATTCCTATAAATGGTCTTCTCTTTCATAAAAACTTCTGTACCATGCATACAATGCACTCCTTTCATTTTTACTAGGCGGAATCGCATTTCGCTATCCGCCCCATTACTCGAAGCGCAGCAGGAACATACCCTGCCATGCATTACACTTCTATGTTATCCCTTTTTTAGTAATCAGTATCACCACTGATAATATTTACAAAACACCAGGGAAACGGTTAAGGCTTACCACTTTCGGCTGTACACTCCTATCCCTGTTGTTATTACCAGTTTTGTAATCATTTTTAAGCTGTCAAGTATGTGTACCTACAAACCTTTATGCATTTTCCAACTTTTTCATATATCTATCATTTATCATTTGTTGAATTTGCTTATAAGTAAATTCCATACTCACAAGTCCTGTTATAATTGTTTCCACTTCTTCGATTTTTGCAAGTTCTTCCTTTGATAGTAAATCCCTTAGCGAATCATCGTCTTTTGCCCCTCGCTCCATTTTCATGGTTTTAGCATCTTTATTAAATATTGTTCGATATACCATATTTGTATAGTTTGGATAAGCAAATCTTTTATGAGGACTGTCTGGAATATATTTTGATATAGCGGAAGTCATTCTCGCTCTTTCGATTTTGCTAACTTCACGCTGAATAGCCCATAACTTTGTTTCTGTTTTAGCTTGCTCTTCTATATTGAGAAGATAATTCCTAACTTGCTTAGTAATTCCACTGTTTGTAATAATCATTCCAGCTCTAAGCAAAGAACGTTTCGGCAAAATCGTCAAAACAGAAGAAAATAATATGTTAGGTTCAGATTGAACCGACCCTATTTCTTTTTTGAAATTCTCTAACTCTTTTCCTCTTAAAACAACCATACCATCAGCTTCAAATTCTTCTCTGTTTCTTTTTATAATTGTTTTTATTCCCTCGGTGGTAACTTCATAATAACTTGCCACTTGGTCTATTGACAACACCATATCATTTGTGAGGTATGGAATAACCTTGATTTTATCAAGAAAATCATAATCAACGCTATTCAGTGTAATATTTCTTATGCATCTACTTTCGATATATTTATCTTCTGTGTAAGCATTCTCCATTTTTCTCATGGCAGATACCTCCTTTTCAGTTTTCCGATTTTAAATCAGGAAATTAAATAATTAAAGCCTCCATTTGAAATATAACTCTTCTTATACTACTGTCTTATAACAGGCAGGTTAATTATTTATTCAGCTTTATAAGTTCAATCATAAACATTTCAGTAAACAAAAAGAGAACTATA
Organism: uncultured Lachnospiraceae bacterium; assembly: GCA_910580005.1. Classification (GTDB taxonomy): domain Bacteria; phylum Bacillota; class Clostridia; order Lachnospirales; family Lachnospiraceae; genus Butyribacter. Next base: position 3,869 of record CAJTXH010000074.1, read on the forward strand.
TACACTGCCAGTGTCCCTAATCTTGCGGACTTCCAAGGCGTGCCCTAGCTCTCTTTGCGCTATACCTATATTAAATTATCATTACTGTACCACGTGTTCTATTGCTTGTCAAGCTAATGATTAAACTTAAAATTGTCCACGCCTTATTCCTCCTATTCTTTTTCGGTATCACTTTCTTTATCTTCTATTAATTTTGTGATATTATCAGGCAGTATTGCATTGTCTTTATCCATAGGAAATAATACTTTTATTTCTTTTGGTGTTTCGATAGAAGAATAAATCTCCACACCCTTATCCATTAAAACTACCATATCTTCTAATGTTTTCTTGACTTTATCCCGTTCTTCCCCATTTTGTAATTTTCCTATATCATTTTCTAAATCTGAAACACTGTTTTCTAGCAATGTTTGTTTAAATTTCTTAAATACATCAACTGTTTCTTCCAAAACTTCACCCTTTAACTGCATTTCTTTTAATGTTTCTTCTTGCTGCCTGTATACAAGTATATTAGAACTAATGGCTATAGCTTTCTGTATTAATTTTGCAAGATTGTTAAGTATGTAAAAACTAGCTGTAATTCCAGTAATGGCAAATACAAGCCATTGAGAACCTACATCAACATTCTTAAACTTAATTTCTTCTTTATCATGCAAAAGATATGGACACTGTGTAAATATAAAATCTATTTCCTTTAAATAACCTACATATTCCTTTAAAGAGTTACATTTTAGTATCTTTACATCAATTCCACTTTCTGTTTTTCCCATTTCGAGTTCATCACATAAATTTACTAAAGTTTCTACAGCATAAGAAATAGCTGATAAATTTCTAAAAAATGCATTTTTGTCAATGGTCGGCAGCTTTGGCACATCTAAATTTATGCGCCAATCCAATAATTTATATAATTCATGTATTTTTTCTCTAAAACACTCTATATTTTGCAGTACATCTAATGATATTTTGCAGTTCAACCAGTTTTTTATGAATACTGTATTGTTATCATTGGAATATGTCGATATATCAACATCCTTTATAGCTGGTAAGCAAGACTTACAAATATAAAAAATATTGTATAGTTTCATAACTTCATTCCTCTTTTCGCCATTATTTTCCATAATTATACAACACCTTTCTTTTTATATCAATAAAAAACATATATATTAGGATAAGCCCATACAAGCTTATCCTAAGTTAATAATTAATATTCAAAAGCTCCTTTGCCAGTTCTCTTTTATAAAATTGCCATTTTTATTTCTTGCATTTCTCACCAGAATGTGCTAATATAGCCATAAGAAAAGGGAAAACCATAGAAGCGGCTCTATCCCTCATAGCAATAGTTACACCGTTACAAACGGTACGCCGTCACTATTTGCGGTAGTGGCGGCTATTTCTTTCCCTTAAAGATTGTATAACACAATCCTATAAGGGTAACAATAAATATTCCAATCTGGATTAAATCCTGATATGTAACATACATTGTATCGCCCTCCTTCCTCTTTGGTCTGGAGGGCTTTAAGACCCTCCGAATAAAAAGGAGGGGTAAAGCCGCCTTGGCTCTATGGTTTTCCCACATCAACAATATAACACATTTTCCGACACATGGCAATTAAAATTAATACTCAAAAGCTCCTTTACCAGTTCTCTTTCTGAAATCACTGTCTTTATTCCTTACAGCCTTGAAAACATTCTCTCCGTCAATCTGTACAACCACATCACCGCCACCGCCAGAACTTGCCATAACCGCCATTACAGCGTTATAAACCGCTGGATAAACTGCGTCTGCAATGCCGTCTGTAATCTGCTGGTTGTTAGCTACAACGGACTGTCCGTTATCAAACTGTCCCATGATTTCCCCATGTGAAGCCCTGAACCTTAAAACGCCCGAACCTTGCACGTTTTTTGAAAGCTTCTTCAAGCCTGCTTGCTGTGCTTTCGGCACTAGCCTGCACAAACTGGGATGTCTTCTTAGGAATTTCAGCAAAGCTTTCGGCAATAGAAGTGCTTGTGCTTTGTATCTTTTCTTCTATGAAATTAGATTTTGTTGTATTGCTATTGCCAGTATTTACATTTAAACTGTTCGCTGTAGCCTGGACTTCTTCCATCTGCTTTTTAACTTTGCTTATTTTTTCTTCTGTGCTGCTTATCGCTTTTTCTGTTTCACTTACGCCCCTGTCAAGAGCACCAAGCCTGTTTTCAAATTCACTTATAAGGTATGAAAACCTTGTAAATGCCGCTTCCATCACTGTAGTTATCCAGTCAATTTTATTGTCTGCGTATGAAGACATGATGCTCCACATGGTGCTATGTTCGCTTTCTATATTTTCAAATATTTCTGTAAAAGCATCATTGAATGGGCTTGCAATATCATTTTCAATCCATTCTGGTATTGGTGATAATGTATCTTGCATACTTCCCCACATACCACTTAGTTTATCTGTAATGTCAGAACAGAAGCTATCGAAATTCCCTGTAATTTCATCACTGACATTCTCCTTAATCCATCCAGGTATTTCTTTTAAAGTTTCTTGCCACTCTTTGGAATACTCTTCGTACTTAGTAGTCATCTCTATATTTGTGGTATCAAATATTTCCAGAAGGTTTGCCTTCATATCCTCAAAATCTTTTTGGATAGGCTGTACTTACTGTGCTTTCAAACCACTTGGCAAGGTCAGTCCATGCCTTTTGTATCTCCTTAACTGTGTCAGAGTACTTTGTCGTAGTCTTTTTATTGCTGGCTGTGACTGTAGTGCCACTGTTTGAATTGCCTTGCAAATTTCTTATAATTTCCTTTATATAAGGCATGATAGTGTCTTCTATTGCCTGTTTCACCCCGTCAGCTATATGTAGCTTGCGGCCGTTCTTCAAACTCAATATCATTGTCCGAAAATGGTAATGGTTCAACGACTTCTTCTGCAAGCCTGATCAGAGGCTTTTTCTGCCTGTTGTTATTACTTGACAATTCTTTTAATCTTTCCTCACTGACTTTTAATCCGTTGTGGGGAAAAATATCTCCAGCATTGTATGGGTAGTTATCGTCCTGCAAATCTGTAAAAAAGTGAATTACTTCATACATTTAATCACGCTCCTGTATCTTCAAAAGATGCCGCTGCTGCTCCGCCTCCAATTGTGCCTTTAATTACTCCATCAATTCTCTCTGCAAACAGCGTAATTCCAGACGCTGCCGTCATTTCTGCGGTCATGGTCTTGTAATCCGGTTCTTCGTGCATGCGCTCTGATTTACGTCATTTCTCTTGACGTTGCTCTGTTTAATGTCATTTCTCTTGACAAAATAAAAAGCACTCATTTCCAAGTGCTGATTAACTAAAAATATTTAATTGAACATCTGCAATTACTCAATTCCTTATAATCAATTCCGTATAACGTATCATGTGGAAACCTCATGTAAGTATCTCCGACAATAAATCCATAATCAAACCTCTTTTCTACAAGCGAAAAAGCACCACCATTTCTGGCGGTGCATCTGGGAACTTTTGATGAAGACCTTGTATGTTGGCAAGTTTCATCTGTTGAGGTTTTACCTCAATTATGATTGTAGCAAAAATTTTTTGGACATATAGGACAACTTTTATTTTTCATCTATAAATCTGTAAAACGCTTTCTTAATACTATCCTCTGTGTTTCCTCCCCCCTATGTAATCTGCCACCTTTCTCCAGGATAAATTTTCAATACCATCTTGCGAATTTTCGGGCATAGCAGGTTTGTAAACAACAGTTTGGATTGTCCCGTCCTGTTTCCACTGCTTACAGTAAATTTCCGACATATCATTTTTTGGAAAAATAGCAACATTTCCGTCCATAGGCACATCGTTTGGGGATACAACGGATACGTCATTTACCATTTTCCCAACCAATCCTTGCGCCTGCGGAATTTGCTGAACTGGCTGTTGTAAACTCTGTTGATAATTCTGCAACTGATTCATTCTTTCCATATATGGATTTGGCATATTCATCTGCGAATTAAAATTCTGCTGATTCAAATTGCGACCATTGATATATATGGTATATATTTGTTCCTGCAAGCAAAGCAATTAAAATAAATATAGCAATCCATAGTTTTCTTATGGTACTTTTCAGCTCTTGAAAAATTTCCATGGCAATACTTTTCCCTTCCTGCTCTGGAATATTTTCTTTCATTTCTGTGTTATCAGCCATAACCGACCTCCTGTTCGATATAGTTATATTCTATAATCAATTTTAATAATAGTCAACATAAAATTTATCAAGGCTCTTTCCGTCTTTAGTTACTACACCATTTTAAAAATTTACTACACCATTCACTACACCATTTGGCTATTAAAATACGTGAAATTATGTTAAATTTTGTAAATTATCAAAAACCGCCAAAAGTATAAAATTAACCTATTTCCCCATAATCTCCGCCGTATTTATAAACTCAAACGGCGTCTGCTGGTACACATAGTAGTTAATCCAGTTTGAGTACATTGCGTTTGCTGCTGCCCTCCATGTAAGGTATGGCTTTTTAGACGGGTCATTTCCTGGATAGTAATTTACTGGCATTTCTGTATCAATACCTGCTGCAAGGTCTCTCTTATATTCCATGTCAAGTGTAAGCCTGTCATATTCAAGATGTCCAAGCACAAAAATCTGCCTTGAGTCAGTTGAAACAAGCAGAAGCTCACCTGCCTGTTCTGAGTCAGCCAGGACTATAAGTTCTTTACATGCCTCTATTTCATCATGGTCGACGCATGTATTCCTGGAATGTGGTGCATAAAATACATCATCAAACCCCCTTAAAAGTGGTATCCTGCGGTGGTGGACATGATGTTCATATACACCTGATATTTTCTTTGGAAGCATATGTTTATGTATGCCATAATGGTAATAAAGCCCCGCCTGTGCGCCCCAGCAGATATGCAGTGTTGATGTTACATTTATTTTTGACCATTCCATTATCTTTACAAGCTCTTCCCAGTACTGCACCTCTTCATAATCCATATGTTCAATAGGTGCACCTGTAATAATCAGCCCGTCAAATTTTCTTTGTTTCACTTCGTCAAATGTTTTGTAAAATTCATTAAGATGGCTTTCTGGTGTATGTTTTCCTGTATATGTCGCTGTTGACAAAAAAGTAATATCCATCTGTAATGGTGTATTTGACAGGCTCCTTAAAAGCTGTACTTCTGTATTTTCTTTTAAAGGCATAAGGTTAAGAACCGCTATATGCAGCGGCCTTATATCCTGTGTAACTGCCCTTTCTTGATCCATCATAAATATATTTTCTTTTTCCATAACCTTCTTTGCAGGAAGGTTGTTCTTTACTTTAATTGGCATATTTCCGCCTCTTTCCATAAAATATTTGTACTGCCAGGGTTAATAAAATATACAGGGAATTAAACTTCTATATTAAATTTTTCTATAAAATCTTCCTCTGTAATTATAGGCACATCTAATTCCTTTGCCTTTTTATTTTTAGAAGAATTACTCATTATATCATTATTTATAAGGAAGTTTGTTTTTGAAGTCACGCTCCCTGTAACTTTTCCGCCCCTTGCTTCAATTAATTCCTTAACAGCGTTCCTGTTGGCAAAAATATTTACTTTTCCTGTAATAACAAAATTCATTCCTGCCATATCTTCTGTAACAGTATTTGTTTCTTCCTTTTCAAATTCAATTACTTCTAATAAATCATCTATTGTTTTATTGTTCTCTGGTTTTGCAAAAAAACTGGCAAATGATTCCGCAATCACTTCACCAATACCATCTATTTCTACAAGTTCTTCTGCATTTGCATTGCGTACCCTGTTAAAATCATTGTCCATATATTTACAAATCATTTTTGCATTTGACAGCCCTATATTCGGAATGCCAAGGCTGTATACAAACCTTGCTGTTGTAGTTTTCTTTGCATTCTCTGCTGCCTGTACAAGTTTCTCAAAAGACCTTTTGCCAAAACCTTCCATCTGTGTTATTCCATCCCTGTATTTTTCAAGGCCAAAAAGACCAGCAAGCCCATGCAGGAAGCCTTTTGCTACAAGCTTTTCTATAGTTGCTTCTGACAGCCCGTCTATATTCATTGCATCCCTGCTTACAAAATGTGCAATTGATTTGATTTTCTTGGCAAGGCATTCCTCATTTTCACATACAAGGACTTTAACACCATTTTCCTCATGTATAGAAGTCTTTTTGCCACAGACCGGACATTCCTGTGGTATTTTTATATTAGCACTCCTTGTAAGGTTCCCTGCAATCTGCGGGATTATCATATTAGCTTTGTAAACCTGTATTGTATCGCCCATTCCAAGCTGTAACTGCTCCATAATGCTTAAGTTATGAACACTTGCCCTCGATACTGTTGTACCCTCAAGTTCTACTGGCTCAAAAAGCGCTATAGGGTTTATAAGCCCTGTCCTTGATGCACTCCATTCAATCCCTGTAAGTTTTGTATCTGCTATTTCATCTTTCCACTTAAATGCTATAGCATTTCTTGGAAATTTAGAAGTATATCCCAGCGAATTGCCATATGCTATGTCATCTAATATAAGAACAAGCCCGTCCGATGGGAAATCATTTGTGGTTATTTTATTTTCAAACCATTTTACTGTATCTGGAAGATTTTCTGCATCCACTTTTTTATACTCAACAATATCAAATCCCTGTTTGGCCAGAAACTCCATTTTATTTGCCTGGGAATTGGCAAAATCCGTATTTTCTGCCTCAACCAGTGCAAATGCATAAAATTCAACATTCCTTTTAGCTGTTATTTCATTATTTAGCTGCCTTACAGAACCACTGCATAAATTCCTTGGGTTTTTATATCTTTCCTCTTCATCAAGAAGCCCGTTTATACGCTCAAACTCTGAATAAGATATTACTGCTTCACCCCTTAATACGAGGTTTCCTTTAAACGGGATTTTTAATGGTATATTTTTAAATACTTTTGCATTATTTGTAATAACTTCGCCAACCTGGCCATTGCCACGGGTAACAGCCTTTAAAAGTTCCCCGCCATTATAAGTCAGGACTATTGTAAGCCCGTCCATTTTCCAGGAAAGAAGCCCCTCCTTAGAGCCAATCCATGAAACAAGTTCTTCTGTTTCTTTTGTTTTATCCAGTGAAAGCATAGGCGAAGGATGTGTTTCTTTTGGCAGTGCACTTAACACTTCATATCCTACTTTAACAGTAGGGCTTCCAGCCAGAACCATGCCTGTTTCTTTCTCAAGCCCCAGCAGTTCATCATATAACTTGTCATACTCAAAATTGCTCATTATCTCATCTTTACCCTGGTAATAAACTTCTGAAGCTTTATCAAGCTTTGAAGCAAGTTCCTTCATACGGTTTATGCTATCTGTCATATATGCACCCGCCTTTCTTTTTTTATTTACTATCCAGCTGCTTTTTTAATACGTTTATTTCTTTCTCTGTTAAATGGCGGTATCTGCCTTTTTTAAGCCCGTCCAGTGTAATGTTCATTACCCTGTCACGCCTAAGATATACCACCTTATACCCGAAATATTCACACATCCGCCTTATCTGGCGGTTAAGCCCCTGTGTAAGTATTATATGGAAACTGTAATTGTCCTCTTTCCATATTTTACATGGTTTTGTAACCGTATCTAAAACAGGCACTCCTTTTCCCATATCCTCTATAAATCTGTCTGTTATCCTATGGTCTGTCCTTACAAAATATTCTTTTTCATGTCCATAACGGCTGCGTAGGATTTGTTCCATAACATCCCCCTGGTTAGTAAGCAGAAGCAGCCCTTCTGAAGACTGGTCAAGCCTGCCAACAGGATAAATCCTTTTACTATATCCTATGTAATCAATTACATTCATTACTTTAATGCCATTTTCCTCTGGTGCTGTAGTACAGACAACCCCCTTTGGCTTGTAAAATGCAATAAATATTTCCTCTTTTTCTTTTACAACAGGTATGCCATCAACCGTAACTTCCATGCCAGGCAGGACTTTTGCCCCTGTCTGCGCAGGAACACCATCTATACATACCCTGCTGCTTAAAAGCATCCTGTCTGCTTCACGCCGTGAACATACACCTGCTTCACTTAAAAACTTATTAATCCGCATATCTTACCCCGTTTCCTGCAATATCTTCCCTATTCTGTTCTTTCTTAACTTAAATAAAGGGAAAAGGGCAAAACAAAAGTTTTGCCCTGCAAGCATAAACAAATATGCAAAACCAGCTTATTTTGGTGTTGCTGCTGCCCGTTTGCCCTCTTTATCTATGTTATCATTTTCTTCTACAGATTCATTAGCTTCATCGCTGCTTTCAAGCATTTCATAAAAATCCCTTACATCTTCATTACTGCTTATAATCTCTTCAAGCCTTTTCTGGACTGAATCTGCAATCTTTTTAATTTCACTGCTATTATCAAGCTTGTCAACCATTTCCTGGGCTTTGCCATCTATTGTGCCAAGGTATATCTTAAAACTGCCGTTTTCATCCGCCTTTACAAAAAGGGCTGTAAGTGATGGCACAAGTGTATCAATGTCATATACTTTTACATCATAATAAACATAAACCCTGTATGTTCCGCTGTCATATCCCTTTTTTATGGTACATTCAATATTTTTATATTCCTCAATGTACTCTGCCTCAGCCACAAGGCGTTTATTATCTATGTGGCTTATATCACTTACACATCCTTCTAACTTCTCTAAATCCACACGCTGTTTTGCATCAAAATAATTTGATACAAGTCCTGATATAGCAGACTTAATATCACTTTCTGACATGTCTGCAACAACGCTCCTTGCTATAGAACTGTCACTACTGCTCTCTGCCCCGCCGGCTTTACTAGAAGAAAAATCTATTGATGGCGCAATAAGTGAAAATGTCCCCAGGCCAATAAACATTATAGCAACAGTAAATACTAATATTAACTTTTTGTACTTAAACCGCATGAAATGCGCACTCCCTTTCAAAAATTCTTTAATAAACGCATCTGGAGGGACTCGAACCCCCGGCACACGGTTCCGGAAACCGCTGCTCTATCCACTGAGCTACAGATGCATGAATATAGCAGAATTTTTATCGTAATAATTTAATCTGGCAATGGTGATTATTATAACACACATTATTTAAAAATGGAAGAGGGAAATTTAATCATGCATGACAACACTATTTATTTTATATACAGGAAGCTGATGATTTGCTGCCAATGGTTTGGTATCTTCCAATAGACGCTAGACGCCTTAGTTTCCAAATTACATTATCACTATTCACTTCCATCACCGGTTGAAACCTAACTTTGTACTATGCCCTGCCGCATTCCCTTTTACCGTTTGCGCATGATTGGTTTTCTTCTGTGGCTAAATGGGAATTTCCCATTTTATTTTCATTATTCTTTCCGTCCACTGGTATTATTATGTTTACCCCAACTTGCTTGCCTCTTTCTATTATAATAAAAAACTGCTTCGGCGAACTAATCACATCATTGACCGCAAGAAATGCAGCCTGTGGCAGCTTCGAACGGTCTAAGTGAAAAGGCTCTTTCTTCGGAAACTCTCGCCCGTCTGCCCGTTTCTTACTGCGTCAACCGGCGAGAGTTTATTTACTCTGCGTGTGCAGCCGTAACAGAACAGCAGAATAATGATAACTACCGCCTTCATTACACCAATCTTGCGAAATTCCCCGCTGACCGTAAAGCCTATTGTGAAACGCAGCACCACAAAGGCTGTGAGCATCAGCACTATACTAATCATCATTAAAATATAAGCTGATAACATATCATAGAGATAAATACTCTTGCTTTCTTCCCGTGTGTTGACATATGCACCGCCATAGTTCTTTGCAAGTTCTCTTATTTCATTAACTTCCGATGTGTTTATATAAAGCTGCTTGCCATTCATTATATGAGTGGCTTCTTCCTTGCCAAGATAGCCATAGTCAGCAGAGTTCATGATAAGATATGGG
>CAJTXH010000075.1 GCA_910580005.1 uncultured Lachnospiraceae bacterium
ATTTAATGAATTACATACCAATTTTCGACAATACACAGTTAAATCTACAGTCTCGCCCTGGAAACTTATAATGGCTAGTGGAACATACTTTATGCGTTCCACTAGCCATTGGCAGTTCAATAAATTACCTGCCATGATGTAACAGGTTACAATAGCTGGTTTTTATTCTGTTATGCCGTCTGATGGAATATCTGTGCATAACCTGTCAGAATAACAAGCTAACATCTCATCAATATCTTCCCAGCTTGATACTGATATATATTCGTGACCAATATAATACATCCATAATTCTTCCAGTGGATGCCTTATATCTTTCAGTTTTTTTACAGCTTTTTTGCTTATCTCTTCATTCCACTCAAAATATTCGGATACACAGCTATAAAATTTAATTTTATCACAGGATTCAAAAATTTCTGTCTTATCCTTTTCCATCATACTGTAATAAAAAATCTTATACTCATCAGAAACTTTTTCTGTAAGCTGCTTTACATCTTCTGTATGTTCATTTTTCCTGCTCACTCTTTGTTTCATTAACAACACACTCCTTTATATTATATATATGTACCTGATTTAACAGACCACTTACAGTATTTAAAATACAATCATAAAAATAAGACACCAGACTAAACTGTTCTGGTGTCTTTTAGTTTCCATATAGAAATAGCCTTATATTTTATTGCAGGTATTTTTCAGCATCATTTTCTGTAAGGTGGTATTTTTCCATTATTATTGTTTTTATTTCTTCATTATTATTAAAATTTTTCAGGATTTCTACTGCACCAAGAATTTTACCTTCTTCAATACCCTCCGTTTTAGCCCTCTTTTCTCTTTCCAATATTAAAGGCTGCACCACTTTTAATATCATTTCACCCATTTTAACATCTCCCCTCAGTTCCTCAATCAAGTTACTGTTTGCATTTAAAGTTACTTCAAGTATAGATTCCACAAGTTCCCTGTCATATTCACCAGAAACATTACTGGATTCTTCTATAAGTTTTTCCATGTCTTGTTTTTCCATTTTATCTGTAAGGGCTTTAAGCCATATATGCCCTTCCTGTTCCAGCTCACTTGTAGCTATTACCTGTGTTGGGAATGGCAACAGCCCACATACATAGTATATACCCTTATAAGGCATTGCCACTTCTAGACCATTGTCCTTAAAATATTTAAAAAGCTTTTCTGGTTTTGTTTCCCTTACAATGGATATTGTAACATCATCTGCATTTATGATTTCTCCTGCCCCTTCATATGCTTTATACAGGCAGGCATAACCTGTTACTTTATAGAAAGTATTGATATTAAATGTATCACCTGGCGATTTATACTCCATTATGTTATGCCCCCTGAAAAGCTTCCCTATCTCATTATGAAGTTCTGCATGTGGCTGCTTTTTTATTACCAGCAGGTCTATTTCCAGTGGCTTCCTGTTCAGGTTATGCTCACTTTCAAGTTCCAGAATTTCCCTGTCTTCCCTTAACTCCATGCCAACTGCAGCAACAAACCCTGGATGCCATTGTATTTTTGTATATTCCATATATTTTCCCCTTTTCTATATTATTACTATACCACATACAGCTAGTTTGTAACAGCCTGTTTTTATATAAAATACTTTTCCTGGTTATTATAAATATTGTGTTATATATGTCATGCTGCCCCTTCTGTTTTTGTCCTTGAAAGCGCAGACATTACCCTTTTATAAATATCGTCTGGCATATCTTCAAGATTTTCTATATTATATCTTGCCTTTACATCATTTGCTGTTACACCTGTCCTTGCAAGCTCTTTTCTAAGTAAAGCCATCTGTGTATCAGAAACATTGTGTACACTATTATCTGCACCTAGGACATAAACCACCTTATGTTTACCATTTATTATTGAAAGACCACTTATTTCACGTTCTTTGTTATATGAAACTGTTACAACTGAAAAATTGTCATTACAGAAGAACTTTCCGCCACGTTCTTGTATTTCTGTCCTTCCAGCAGGTATCCATATAAAAGGAGCTGTGTAGAGTTCCCTTCCAATCCCCCAGTTAAAACATGCACGTTTGAAGGAATCTGATGCCTGTGATTTTTCTTTATCCTTTTCTGATTTGCCTGCATTTCCCGTATCCTGTTTTGAAACCCAAGTACCTGTTTCTTTATCAAAAACTTCCACTGTACAATATAAATTACCATCAATGCACTGGTGGCTTCTTTTCCAGCCAAATATTCCAAAAGTTTCATCAAGTATCCTTTGGTCAACCCTCGCATCTTTGTATAATAAAAGGCTTACACCGTTTTTATTTACCGTTGATACCCTGCACTCAATTTCATCTGCCCTTAAAAGACGTATTTTTTTATCTGCCATATATACCTCCATTCCATTATAACTGCAAAAATAAAAACGCCAGATTAACTGACGTTTCTATTTTTGTATCTTTACAAGATAAACATTTTACAATTGTCCTGTTATATCCAAAAACTGTTTTGGAGTTATTGCTTTACATACATATTTCTGATAATCAGATATATTCCTTGTAATTATATAATCTGCACTAATTTCTGTTGCACACTTGTCTTGTAAACAATCTTCCAAATCCTTAAACATATCATTTTTAACCGCACTTATGACACTTTCATGGCTTGCACCCGTTACTGTTAATATATTACAAATTCCAAGCAGCATTTCTCTTCTTGTCCCTGCATCATATGTTTTTCTCAAAATATAATAAATATCAGGTATTGAATGGAATGCCACATATCCATTTATTTTTTCTTCTACACACATAAGAAGTATAGCATATTCTTCATCAAAGTATGGCTTTCTTGTAGTAAGATAATCCAGTAATACGTTTGTATCAACTAATACTGTTATATTTTTCATCTCTTGCCTCTGCTAATTCCTTGTCATAATCAATAACAATATCCCCAGGGAATTTTTTTCTTATATTTTCAAGCTGGTAAAAAGCTTTCATTTTAGGTGTCAGTTTTTCTTCATTTCTCCCTTCCCCTGTTTCTAACTGATGGAAAAATTCTATTACAAACTCTATTTTTTCTTCTGGAATATTTTTAAGCATTGAAATTGCAATTTCCTTTTTTTCAGACATAATAATACCTCCCATTTGCAAAATTTATGGCTTTGTTTCACATATTGTTATTATAACAAGATGCTGTAAGTAATTCAAGCAGTCATTACACAGCCTTTACCATAAACCTCCTGCTCTTTACAGTATTTAAAAATCTTTCATAAACTTCTGGCATTTCTGCTTTAAGCCTTTTTGTGTCTATTCTGTTGCTGGTGCTGTTCTTCCATGAAACAAGGAAATTTTCATTTTCTGCATATTCTGCCTCATTCATATAGGTTTTTATCTCTTGTTCTATTTTTTTCTTTTCAGTATCAAGATGGCTTATAATGCCTGTTATTTCTTCCCTCCTGCGTAGTTTTTCATCAAAGCCTGAAAGTGGTATGGAAAGTTCTTTCCTGCTTTCTGCAAAATGTCTGTTTATAAATGCTTCTGCTGCATCTGAACCATCTGGCTCTGGCATTATTCTTTCCAGCACATTATTTTTCCAGAAATTTTCTTCAATCCTTATAAGGGACTGGATTATTTCCTCATCACGTTCAAGTTTCATATACTTAAACTCTTTGCCATATACCATTACTGCAATATACCATGATTCTGCACCAAGTACAGCCATATAATGATAGCACTGGATTATGTAATGTGCTGGTATCCTGCCATTTTTCCATTTACTGGCATTGTAGGGGCTTGCTGTTTTACATTCAAGACCTGTTATACCATTTTTACGTCCTGTAATAACCCTGTCCACATCTGCTATCATAAAAGGGTATTTATTGTTTGAATACATTACATTGGCACGCCTCACTTTTAAACCTGATGCTTCCATAAACCTTTTTGCAACATAATCTTCCAAATCCCTGCCTTCAAGCATTGCTTCGTTGTCAGGTATTTCTTCTACACCATAACATGTTTTTGATGCATATACTTCAATTGGTGATATATAAGGGTTTAAGCCGCATACTGCACCTGCATCTGAACCGCCTATGCCATTTTTTCTTAACATTAACCATTCCTGTCTTTCCATGTTCTTTGTTTTTGCAATGATATTGTACATAACTGCTGCCCTCCTTATAAAACCACTTGTTCTTTACTTTCTGCATTTAAAATTGACAGCCTGCCGTTTTCATAACTGTAATAATATAAATTGTCTGACAGGATTTCATCCAGTGTAACTTCTGTACTATTTACTTCCATAAGCATATTTTCCAAATCCTGTGGGACATACAGACCATTATCTGCGATAACTATAAATTCATGTATGCTTGAGGGTATAAGGAACAGTCCTGTACCTTTCTTTTCTGCAATATTTCTTAATACACCTGGATAAAATACTGCTGTTGCTCCATACATTCCTCTTTTGTTGGACAGTACCATTAAACCAATGCCATCAAAATCCTGGCTGTCTGTAATTGTGATATCCCCTGCTTCAATATTCATAAACCTGCCCAATCTTTTTTCTATCGTGCACACTTCTGCTGGAAAAAGCTTCACTGTGTTTTCCAGTGCATAAGCAAGTATTTCTTTTTCTTCCCATCCAAAATTCCTGCACATGTTTTTTGTAACTTTAACTTTTGCAATCCCGTCACCATCATCCGAAACAAGCACATAAAGCACCAGTGAAAGCCCTGCATAATCTGAATATACTGCATCATTAAGGAAACTTGTATTTTGGTTATTGTTAATTAACTGGATGAACAGTCTTTCATTTACCCATTCCTTTTCTGAAAGGTGCATTGCTGTTTCTTTATTATCTTGAATAATACCTTTTATACTGTGGTACTCATTTATAACAATATCTGCCACTTTTGCAATGGTATACACTCCTGAAATATAACCACTGTAAAAACTGCCAGGATAAAAATTTGGCGAAATATTCCCCCTGTTGTCCATTATTATAAGTGCTGTCTGTTTCCCAGTATTTATTTTTTCAATTGTATGTACTTTTACCTTGTAACTTTCTCCAAGCTTCATGTTTGCAATGTCTGCTATTTTTTGTATAAATTCTTCCATGCTGTACATAATTTTTACCATCCCTTCTTTTTATGCCGCCATGACAATCTTAAAAGCCTTGTCAGTCACAGGGTTTCCTTCCATTGTTTTATTAAACAGTGTTTCCCTGTAATTTCTTGTTTCACGCAAAGGTCTTGAATGTGTTGCGAAATCAGCTACCGCATTTACAAAACGGTAGCTGTTACCTGGAATGTCTCTTAAATCTGGTGCATATTTATATCGCAGCATTATGTCTTCACGCTGTCTTAGTACATTTTTTTCTACTGTTTCTGATGCATCATCTGCAACTGGCAGCAGCAGGGAAACATATTCTTTTACTGCTGCATCTGTAAGTTTTTTCTTTGAAAGGGTATCAAATGCCTTTCCAAGCCCTGACATATATTCCTCTGCCCTGTATATGGTTTCTTTTGTATCTTCCATCTTGGCAGCAATATCACCTGTATGGTGTACTGACCATATGCGGCTTGCGCTGTCCAGTGCAAGGTTTAATGTGTTATTGCACACTACCCTTACAGGTGTCATTGCAATTTTTATAGCACCTGAACCATCATGCGTGTTTGAGAACACAAGGTATGGCATAACTTGCTCGCCCTGTATAATGTACTTTTCTGGAAGTTTTGCTAAAACCCATGTCTTTTTCCCTCCCATAAGGCTTCCTGCTGTTTCATAACGTACACCTTCACCAAGAAGACCATCAGTAAATGCAAAAGCTTCCCTGTTCTGTACTACTTTGTAACGGCTGGTAACTATTTCAAGGACTGAACCATCATAATCCCTTACATTGGCATAATAACCTTTGACTTTTATACCGTCCTGTGTAAACACTGGCTTCTGTACAACGTTCCAGCCAAGACCTGCAACAATTAAAGCTTCCCTGGAATCTGGAGCATTTTCTACCATTGTGCCAAGACCATGCCAGGGTTTTTCTCTTCCTGTAAAAAACATTGATTCTACTTCTGCTGCCATTATTTTTCTCCTCCCTTCTTTTTTGTAACTACTTCTATAAATGACATAAGCGTTACAATGCCACTTGCGGTTTCTTTCAGTACCTTCCATGCAATCTTTCCTGTTTTTAATAAAATATTCCTCATAAAATTTCTCCTTTCGTTGATGAACATACTGTTACATGGAGATAATATATAAATGAAAAAGCAGAATATACAAAAAAATAAAGCAAGACATATGTTTATAAACATATATCTTGCTTTACAGCTTTAATAACCAAAAACCTTATAGACTTGTATTCCAAAGTCTTGAAACAATATCATCTCTATGATTTAACATACAAAGTAATAAAATTTTATAATACTACTACATAAGATATTAAATAATTGATAGTTTGCCTATTCTATTTCATTGGGATTAATTTCATCCATTTTATATGTCCAATGATAAACAACAAGTTCTAAATTAATCTCATAAAAATACCGATAAATGCGTTCATCGTCAAATAGGGCAAGATTCATTCCGCTTACATTATAGTGGTTGATGCAGCGGCAGACTGTGTTTACAGCAACACCAGGATTATCAACCAATTCTTTTATTTGCCGAAGAAGATTGTCTTTTGAGATTACTAATTCATATATTTACATGTATGGACTTAACACGAATCTTTGTTGTTGTCCGATCATAAAAACACCACCTGTATTTGCTATAATGTATATATCAAATACAGGTGGTATTATCAGCTTTTTCAGTGCTCTCAGGGAATAGGAGGCAGGGATTTTGGTTACTTAAAACATATATTGCACATGTTTAAAGAGTATATATGACTTTTTATACACCTAATTTTTTGTATTGATGGCAGCAGTAAATTAGTTCAAGTCATACAAATACAGACCTTACTGTTTTTGAAAAAATTTTAGCTTTTTTTACATATGTTTTTTGATAGTTTATTTCATTGATAATACCCACCTTTTAACTTATGAATAAAAGTGTTTTTTTAATTTATATGTACCTGCATAACTTAAATTACCACGTGAAGTTTTTATTTTGCCCTTTTGTTTTATTATTACCTTTGTTTTTTTTACCTTAAATATAAGTAATACACCAATTTCAGATTTTTTACATTTATACTTATTTTTTCCAATTCTAGTTAAAGTTCCACTTGGGCTTACCTTTCCACCATAAGAAATGATGGAAAAACTTCCTACTTCTTTTCCGCTATCAAATGATGAATATTGGCTCATTGTTAATACCGCCTCACTCGCATTTTCATCAGAAAAACGGTTCTTGCCTGAATATTCTCCACTAAAATAAATACTACTTTCCATTAATTTGTCAATACTGGCAGCTTTAATACTATTTTCCGCAGGTAATAATATAATACTACAAATTGTTATTGAAATTGTTAAAATAATACTTAATAATTTTTTCATTTTTCCTCCTTAATTTGCTTTTAAATAGTGTATCGCAGTTTTTTTGTACTGATGTGGTATTTACACCATCATCCTTTCTTTGTCTAATGTTACCATCAACAACATTGGATATTATACTATTCTATAATTTAGTTTTCTAAAATTTTCTAATCAAATATTACTATATATTTATATTTTTTATAATAATTAATTATACTGATAATAGTGTAACTTTACTTAGGTATATAATAGAGTATATATATTTTTTAACATTTTTTAATACATCAATATATACAACCCTATAAACCAGCAATGGCTACATTAAAAAATACTTTTGCAGATATCTGACTGTTTATTCCTGCCCATAATGCTTCTATGTATTTCTCCCATTTAAGCATTTCTGTTGTGCCGAAATATCTTTCTTCCTTTGTTTTTTCTATAATTTTTTCTTCTTTCTGGTATCTTACAAGCCCCAGCATACTGTCTTCATTTTTCCAGTAAACCCTTAACTGTGCCCCCAAATATATTCATTTCTAATATACAATATTTCTATCTCTTTTGATTACCATACCACATTTCCGACATATAACCTTTCTATCATGGCGTTTTTCTAAACGTTGTATAAAAGTCAATCGGGCATAACAATATGGACACGCATGTAATTTTTCATGTAATGGTTTTACCACATAACGTTTAGATGACTGCATAATCAAACCTCCAATCAAATATTTTTAAGTTTAAATTTATAGTTTACATATAACAAACCAATATATTGTAATTATTTTATTAAAAATTACTTCTTATTATTTTTTGTCAAGACTTAATTCATCTCCCTTTGCATTCTTTATTTTAATATTGTAACCTTTTATAATAGCAAGCATTGTATTTGCTGAAAGAGCAACAACTATAACAACAATTTCACTTACAGCAATGCCAGATGTTGTTGCTGCTGCCGCTGCCGCTGCTGGCATTGTAAACGCCGCTGCCCCTGGCACTGTTGACGCTGCTAACAATGGTAATAAAATAATTATTAATTTAGGGCTTAATTTTGTCATCCATTTCATTTTTTTAGCCAGATTCCCTTGGACTTCTATGCAAGGTTCTTTACTTTTTATTGCCGCTTTTAATTCTTCTTTAGTAGTAACTACAACTGGCTTTTCATTTTTTACTTTTTTTCCAAACATAGTAATACCCTCCTCACAAATGCCAGATATTTTTTCTATTTCCTCTTATGTTCCTCACGGATTGTTCCAATTTTTTTATCTGACCTGGTATCCCTCCCATTATCATTTCGTATTGTTCCTGGTGGAAGTCCATGTTTCCGTTCAAAAGTTCCAACTGTACAGTCACTTCTGGTCTTTCTCGATTTCTTACCATCCATAACAACTAAAACTCCTTTCATTTGTCATATAAATAATAATCTTGTATTTTTCTTTCCATATAAATTTTTCACATCCTGTAACTCTGTCAAATTATTTAGGCATTCTTAAACCATCAAATGCACTTTTTAATTCACCTGCATTTTCTATAATATTTTCTGGGTCTTTGCCTTGTGACATTCTATAAAAATCATCGGCTACAATCCAGCCAAGTGTTTCTGTCAGTCCGGCTGCTGTAGTTGCACCTATAATACCGCCTACTATTGTGCCTATTCCTGGAATTGACTTTATAATGCCAGAAGCAACTGCACGCCCTGCCTGTTGTGTTATAGTAACGCTTGCAATAGACTTAGCCGCAGCCTGGGACAGCGTTATATCAAATATTTTTCCTAATGCAACAATCATACCTATTTGTGCAGCAGTAATAGGCACAGCATCAGACATTGGTATAGGAATTGCACCTGCTGCCGCAGCCGCTGTGGTTGCTGAATGTATAGCAATATGACATTTCTTTTCTAGTTCTTTAGGCATACGTGTTTTAGATTTCATTGTGTTTTCCTCCATTAAAATTATTGTATTTATATTTCTTATAACATATTAAATATAAATTTATCTGGCTCATCTATATTAAACAAATCATACAGATAGTATCTATTCATATTCTGCTAAAAGTTTTATATTATACTTTTCAATTTTATTAAAAACACTTTCATCAAAATCTTCTGGTTCTATAAACCCATAATACCAACTTTTCTCTTCAAAATATTTTTGCAAATTTTCGTCATTGAATTTTCTGCCATAACGTGCATAAATCTCATTTTTAGCCAGACGCCTGTCCGTTTTTGAAAGTTTTTTTACATCTTTCAAAGACAGCTTTTTTACATCTGACTTAGGGCATATATATTCTTTATTATTAGAAACTGTTTCATCTTTATTATCTTTTTTCATACTTGATTCTAAAAATGACTGGCATTCTGTCCTTATAACCTCCTTATAATATTCCGCTTCATAATAAAGTCCATCATAATCATTTTTTAATTCTTCTATTCTGCTATACTCTTCCTCGTCTTCCTCTGACACCATTGTATATGTAGGAACATCTCTTTCAAAACCACCAGTGCTTGTCAGATGCATTAATTCCCCTGTTGGGATTAGCTTTAATGAATAATTTCCACTTTTAGGAAATGCTTCGTGCGAATATATAATATATTCCTGCTCATAATTTGTACTCCAGAAGCCTAAAGTATAATCATAAATACAAGCATTTGCATAATATGCATGTTTATATTCTTCTTCCTCCTGTGTAAGGGCATTAATTATCTTATCCAATGCAGATGCCTGTGAATTTGCCCAGACATCATAGTTAACATAAAATGTACCTGATATAATTTGTGACCCCGCTTCTGACATTTCATTCCATTTCTCTTCAATTCCTTTGTACTCGCTAGATGATATTTTTTGATTTATATCTTTATATTCTTTATAGTTTGATATAATATACTTATAACACTCCGTATTTTTTCCCTTTGGATATAAAGATACCATTACTTTAGCAATCTTATTTACAATCTTATAATCTTTGTCCCTGTCAAAAGACAGGGTTTTAATAATATCTTCTGCTTTCTTGCTTACTTCATCTTGTGAATACTCTTCCAAAGCCTTTTCGTTTCCAGCTTGTAAAGCCTCTTTAATGGCTTTCCCTTTCTCTGCTGGTGATAATGTTGGTTCTGGTGTTTGCTCTGGCTCTTTTGTTATTTCTGCTGTTACCTGTCCTTTTTTATCTTCATGGTTAACAGAAGAATCTGATGGTTCTGCAAATAAGATACCAAATGATATCAAAAATGCAAATACAGAAAAAATAATCCCTGTAATTGCCTTTCCTTTCTTAGGCTCACCCTTTATTAATGATACAATTCCAATAATAATTCCCAAAATACCTAAAAACCCCATAGATAAACATGATAAAACAATGGATACCAGACCAATAACAATGGATACCAGACCCCAATTAGTACCTTTTTCATCTTTCGGATTGTCTGCCACCTGCAAATCGTGAATTGTATTTTTACTTGAAGATAATTGCATTTTATTTATACCTCCCTCAGATACCTTTTCTAAAAAACATAAAAATAGACATATGTATAATTATAACTATTATAAATATAATTCCTGCCTATAAACGTTTTTTGAACATCTAATTAAAAAATATACTTCACAATAGAATGTAAATTTATTCCCACAATACCTGCAATGAGCTATTTTTACTTTTCCCAACATACAATCCCCATGAATATTTTTTAATATTTACTGCCATATATTAAAATTATATAATACCAGAACTAAACCATGAAAAATATTTTATTTTACTTCATTTGCATGAACAATATCAAATATATATTTATTATAGCAGTCTGTTTTGACACATTATGTCACTCCTGATATTTTCCAAAAATTTTATTCTGGTTATTTTCTCATATATTTATATAAAACTTTTCCTTTTTAACAAAAGTATAAAAACACGTATATTATATTCCAATTTACTAAAATACTCTTCAATAGCAAAAAACATAATACTACTATAATATTCTAATATCTATAAATATAATTGTCAATATCTATAGATATAATTTTTGATAAATTTGTAATAGCTAATTTTTCAAATAAACCAATAAATACAGCCTTTTATACTAATAAAAAATAATATTTTTAAATATATTACATATTCTTTATAGATGTTAGTTTTTTACAATAGATTTGATACTCTATCTCTATAGAAGGAGGTGGCTATATGGAAACAGGAAAGAGGATTACGTATTTCAGGACACAAAAAAATTATTCTGTTAATAAACTTGCTAACCTTGCAGGCATATCACAAAGTTATCTTAGAGATATTGAACTTGGCAATAAAAACCCTACTGTAGAAGTACTTTCCTATATATGTGAAGCACTAAATATATCACTTAAAGAATTTTTTGATGATGAACTGCCTGCACAAATTAAAAATGACCCATTAATAGGTAAAATATATAAACTTACTCCTAAACAAAAACTTGCATTAGAACAATTTATTGATACACTTGTACAATAAACATATACAATGCAGAATACCATACTATATATCAATATATGATATTCTGCATTTTTACCAGTGAACTATATTACACTTGTGCCAGTATATGCTATATTCCATAACATAATTTATTTCTTCCTATTAAAATATGCCACAAAAAACTTCTGTTATTTTATAACAATATTTCTTATATTCCAGGATTGTATATAATCTATTCTAATACCATTGTAAAATAAACAATAAAATAACTCCATAATAAACCATCCAAAGATAAAAGCACCTATTAACAACCAAATAATGAAAGGATATTTTAATAATGAAGATAATTTATTCCAGTATACCAGTTGTTATGACAAGGAAGGATTTGCAGGATATTTTAAAAATTTCAAAAAATACTGCCTTGGAACTGCTTCAAACCAGGCAGATAGATTGTTTTATGATTAAAGGCAGATACAGAATTACAAAAGAAGCCTTAATACAATTTATTGAAAATAGTACTTATTTATATTAACCTGTTATTCTTCCAGATATAAGTTAAAAAATGCATTTGTATTACATTGTATTGCATTTTGGCACAATATTATGATATAATAGATACCAGAAAAATAAACTGTTTAAAAGGTGGTAATTTTAATGTCACAATCTACTATTTCAGCAAAGCTTGATTCCACTGACAAGGCAGCATTTGACCTTTTCTGTGAAAATGTTGGTATGAGTGCATCTACTGCTATAAACCTTTTTGTGAAAGCCGTCCTGCGTGAAAACCGTATACCATTTGAAATTGCACAAACTCCAGACCCATTTTACAGTAAAGAAAACCAGGCTTATTTAATGAAATCAATAAATGAACTCAGGGAAGGAAAAGGACATATACATGAACTGATTGAGGAAAATGATAATGAGTGAAAAAATCTGGTCTGATGATGCATGTAGTGACTACCTGTACTGGCAGTCACAGGACAAAAAAACTTTAAAACACATTAACCAGCTTATAACTGACATTGAACGTAATGGATGTGCATATGGTATTGGAAATCCTGAACCTTTAAAAGGCAGCCTTCAAGGGGAATACAGCAGACGTATTAACGAAAAAGACTGCCTTGTTTACCATATGGAAAATGACAGAATTTATATTGCTCATTGTCGGGAACATTATAATGATAAATAAGTATTATAAATAAAAAATTGCAAAGTGGTTTAAAAAGTGGTTTAATTTTTGTTTTTATTTTGCCAAAGCAAGAGATTAAGCCACTTAATCCCACCCTACCAAAGAGTCTCCAAAACTCCAGAGGATGGTTCGATTCCTTCCACCCCTGTTAATTTGAAACCACCAAAAGCCTTGTAAAACAGGCATCCTGGTGGTTTTTGCTTTACCTGCAGGTTTTATGGGGAATGGCATTAAATGGACGGAAATGGCATTAGTTTGTATCTAAAGTGGGTTCAAAGTATTCTGTAATTCCATTATTTTTCATGACTTTATTTTATCATATTTTATAATTTTTGAAAATTGATTTGCGTGCATTTGTATCAGAATAAACGCATGATCAAAAATTAGATGATTTTTTTTGCAGTTATTTGTTAGATTATACCAATTAATGTTAAAAACACTTTCTTTCTGAAACAGGAGATACACATATAGAAGAACGGTATTATTTGTCCAGTATTAAACTGGTTGCTGGATTATTTGCCATAGCTGTACGCAGACACTTGAATATAGAAAACAACTTGCATTGGACGCTGGATGCCATATTTAAAGAAGACAGCCTGGGTTCCAAAGAAAAGAAAGCAGTCCATAACCTGGGTCTTATCAGACGGTCCGTAATAATATCCTGTATCTTCCGTCTGTGTGGATAACCTGCCACACAACATAATTTCCAGTTAT
>CAJTXH010000076.1 GCA_910580005.1 uncultured Lachnospiraceae bacterium
TTTTTATATGTCCATTAGAATTTGAGTTAAAGAGATATGTTTTTCAGTGCCCTCGCTATTTTTATGCCAGGGGTTCTGTGCGCGTTTATATAAAATTGGTATAGTATCAAATTTAGAAAATATAATAAACATTAACAAGGAGCTGAAACGTTTTATGCGGCATGGCACGCACACAAGCCATGCCTTAATATCCATACTGCCTTTGACAACAGCATGGACAGTAATGCCCATTTTTAAGTGGACATTTGTTTTCTGGGTATTTCACAGTTATTGCGTTTTATCAGTGGGAACACCTGCACCAGCTTTCTTCAATATTTCTGCAATGCCCTCAAATACATATAAAGCGCATGGAAGCGCAATCCCGTTTCCCCACATTTTGTAAAGTGCCGTGTCGGACACAGGGTTTTTAAGCCAGCGTTTTACTGCCTTTTCATCCTTTGGGCGTTTGATGCCTTTATCCCTGCCGATTAATGCCCACCACTCTGCCCATGCGTCCTGCCAGAACCTGGTTTCTTTTTTGCTAGGTTCTTCAACAGCAAGGCCATCTGTCCATCCGTCTGGAAACCCCTGCAGGCGTCCACACTCCAGCGGAGTGAACCGCCTGACTGCATAGTCTACAGATACTATATTCTGGCACTCGTCACCTGATGGGTCGCCTGTGCCTTTGCACATCCTCGCTGACAGCGTGCCGCTTTTATCCGAAAATATCTGGTGTGCTACAGCATGATGGTCTGTTGAAGTGAGTGTAAACGATACACTGTCATTTATCCCACAGCCCTGCGGACCGTTTTTATCATCCCTGCCTACCATGTTTCCCTGTATTGCGTAAACTGGCATTTCATCTACAATTGCCATGCCGCCCTGGTTGCAGGACGGATTACCACCCCGGCAGTCAATTGTCCTGCTGGTTCCTGCCTCATAAAAACCGCTGTCTGGATTGCTGGATTTCATAGCATTGCTTTCTGCGGAGCAGATGCCATATACCTTTGGCACAAACATCACCAGTGGAACATTGCCCCCACCGCTCCCCATTCTCCCAGTAAGTGTCTGGACAATGCCGTTTTCTGCAATATCCGCTCGGCAATCCTGCGGATGCTTTTCCAGTACAACCGGGACATTATTGCCGCCACTCCCCATCTTGCTTGTAAGCGTTGGTGACAAATTTTTATTTTTTGTTACAACCCGCCTTCTGTCGCTGATGTCGTAACATTCCGTACCAACCAGCACTATCGAACTAGTACGCCCGGTAACTTTTCCGTAGCTTGCACCAATTGTAGAAGATACCTGGCCAGTCAGGTTTTTGTTGTACACGTCAGCCCCGACTGCCGTACTAATGCCTTGTGCAATATCTCCGGTAGTTCCTTGCCACGTTTCTCTGCCCTCCGCAGTATCCCTGCGCAAGCCTTTCCACTTAAATAGTATTTTTCCTGCGGTGTTTCCTCCAAAATCTGCAACAAGGTAGATTCTTTTCCTTCGCTGGGGCACTCCCCAGTACTGGGCATCCAGGATGCGCCAGGCCAGGCTCCAGCCATTTCCCATGATGCCGCCTGCTGGTTTCCATTTTCCTTTCGGAGGTCCAGGAACAGAAACTCCGTCTTCTGCAATCCCTGCAATTTCTTCAAGTACACACCTGAAGTCTTCCCCTCCGTTGGAGGAAAATGCCCCTGGGACGTTTTCCCAGACCATGTATCTTGGCTTTCCATGTTTTTTCCTCATCTCCTTAACAACACGTATATACTCCATAAACAATACAGAACGGCTGCCGCCAAGCCCTGCCCTTTTGCCTGCAATGCTCATATCCTGGCAGGGTGAACCTCCTGTAACTATATCTACAGGAGGAAGTGATGCGCCATCAAGCCTGCATATATCCCCGACATGCTAACATTGTGGGAAACGTGCTTGCGTAACTCTCATAGGAAATGGCTCTATTTCGGATGTCCATAATGCTTTTACCCCTGCCATCTGTCCTGCCAGTTCAAAGCCTCCGCTTCCCGAAAAAAACGAACCCATTGTAAAGCTGTATTTCATGATTTTTATTCTTCCTTCAAAAATACTGTTTATTTTTATATACTTTTAAATCCACTCAATAACTGGTCTTCCATAAAAACCTTTTACCCATATGTACCAGCCATAGGCAACTACAGTATTTATACTTCTAGTGTTCCAATATTTCTTTACCACAGTTATTACAAACCACAATAAAAAACGGGTTTATGGATTTATGCGTTATTGACGGACAAGCAAAAAACTGTTATAATTGCAACCAGATAATTCACCTGTCAATAGTAATTATCTTTTGCACAACATCTGCATAATGTTGTGCTTTTTATTTGCTTTCCATTGCCATGTTCATATTTCTTGCAGTTTCTATTTCCTCCTTGTGTTTAGCAAGTATTTTTTGCCATACAGGTTCCAGGGTATCAAATCCGTCTTTTACTGCCCTGCTTATTGCAGTCTGTTCTTCCCTGAGATAAGCTTTGCATATTCTTTCTGTAATTTCAGCATCCGTACTTTCTTTAATAACTGTAACCTTCATTTGCATAGGCTTTGAACGTTTACCTGCCATAAATCAACCACCTCCTCTGTATGTATTTTTATGAAATAAAATATTTGTCCTATGTTATTCATCTAATATTTTATTTCTTTTTATCCAGTTCTTCAGGCTTGCAGTAACCTCGTTAATCTCATCCAGGACTTTTACAATTTCATATAAAACAGGTTTTTCATCATCATCAATAATCCCATCTGCTGTAATATCCAGCAATGCATCTTTTGTATCTGATACTTTCCTGAGAATTACTAATGCCCTGACTGTAATCCTGTCTATATCTTCTATATCTGCTTCTGGCATATCCTTTCCGAGAATACAGCAATGCCTGCAATAATAATTTCTAAGCTGAGGAGCATTATATAAATCAGCCATCATATGTATTTCTTCTGGATAAGGGATGGCAACACCCCGCTCAATCCTATAAAGCTTTCCACGGTCAATAGATATAATTTCCTCCACTTTTTCTCTGCTGCTTAGATGCTCATTATATTTTGCAGCCGCACAGCGTGTCTGGTAAAAAATATTGGAACTGGTTTCCATTGTTATATTTGCCATTCTGTAATATACCTCCTTGCAGCTATCATACTTTCTTATTTTTTCTTACGTTTTATCCCTTTCCTTCCAGAAAATATTTCTTTCCTTTTAACTGCAAAACTGCAATAATCACAAGCAGTATTTGTAATCCTGTCAATGATATGTATAATATAAAATTTATACCATGCAATTCCTACAGAAATTCCAAGAATAAAACAAACAACCCTGTCCACTTTACTAACCCACCTTTTTTGTTTTAAATCTCCCTAAAAAATAATTATTATTTATGCAAAATCCATAATTTTCTTATATTAGATTTTGATATTATTTACATATACATATGTATTAATTTATGTTATATTCTATGCACAGGCTGTTCAAACAGCCAAGTACATAGAGAGGAGCAAGCAATATGAATGACCAGACACCTACATGCCCCAAATGTGGCACTGTTATGAAACCATTAACACTTGATGGTTCAGTAAAATCAGATGGCAATTTGCAGTTAGATGGTTTCTACTGTCCTAATTGTAAAGAACCTGCTACTGATGAAACTTCTATTGGTACTTTAAAAATAGTAAAGATGAAAAGTGGTTACTGTTTTATGTTTGGTGATGATGAAACAGCATGGACTGGTCATTCTGACCCAAGAGCAGTAGCTGATGATGTTTACTGTCATGCCACTGGCTGTTATGACTGGGATAGTTCTGACATACTAGGTCCAACTGACTTATCAGAATGGGAAAAATGTTAATATGGCATTTCACGGTTAGCACCATCTTTTATTGCTAAAATTCTTCCCTCTGTCATTACAAGCAATTGTAGTGCATGACAGTCCTTATCATCCATTTCATGTACATGTTCTGCATATTGTTCAATTTTCTTTAATATGACATCCTCAGCTTTATCCAGGATGTCATTTTTCTTATCTTGCATTTAATTCACCCTTTCTTATATATTTTATGACCAGTTGAAAAAACAAGCTGGTATTTTTACTTCCTTTGACATTATCTTCTTTCTTATCTGATTGCTAATTGTGTGTTGAAACCATACAATATATACAATACAAAGCATTGGAACTTGCCATTGTTTTTACATTTAATCTTTTGTTATCAAATAATCCATGTTAAAATAAAATTAGTTTAAGCTTCTTAAACATGTGTTTCAAAAAAAATTTTATATGCTAACTCTTTAGATAAGGCAAGATAACCTATTATTTGGTTTGCAGTATTAACGGATACAGATGTTTTACCATTTTCAATTAAACAATAGCTGCTTTTATCTTTAAAACCAAGCTGTTTTGCTAATTGTTCTTGAGTTATTCCTCTTTTTATCCGTTCCGCTTTTAATAATGCCAAATCCATTGTATAACCCCCTTCTTTGGTTTTGTATAACTCAACTTTAATGTTTATTTTAATTCAACAAAAACATTTTGTCAATACTTTTGTTGATTTTTAAAAAACTTTATATTCATTTATTCAAATTTTTAAAAAAGTATTATATAATGAGTTTAAAATTATTCAATTTAAATGGAGGTGATTTTCTGACGAAATTAGCTATTAGAATAAAAGAACTTCGTAATTCTGCCAAACTGACACAAGAGGATTTTGGAAAAAAATTTGGTATTGTAAAATCTACAGTTTCTTTATATGAAAACGGCAAAAGTATACCTAATGACGAAATCAAAAAACAGATTTGTAATTATTTCCATGTTTCACTTGATTATCTTCTTGGTAATACTGACATAAAGCAAGTAAATAATTATAGTTTTAATGATTTCTTTATTTCTTTCTTCTTTGGATATTGGGATAAATGCAAAAAAAGAATTTATGAAAGAATGAAAGAATTATCAATTTCTAAATCAGATTTTATAAATGAAACTAATATTGATTTAGAAAAAGAAATTTCTTTAGATAACCTAATTACTATTGCTAAAAAACTAGATGTGACAACGGACTACCTTTTCGGGT
Source organism: uncultured Lachnospiraceae bacterium (assembly GCA_910580005.1). Classification (GTDB taxonomy): domain Bacteria; phylum Bacillota; class Clostridia; order Lachnospirales; family Lachnospiraceae; genus Butyribacter. The sequence continues at coordinate 5,056 of CAJTXH010000076.1, forward strand.
TATCTGGCATGAAACATATATCTCTGGAAGACATTAACTATATACAGTCAATTACAGAAAGAGAGAGAGATGTTATTAATTCTTTTAGGAGTTTAGATGCAGACAATAAAGATATTATAATAGGTGATATAAAGAAATACTTAAAAGAACAACGTTATGAAACTGCCAAAATTAATAATGCTACTGAAAAAGCAGGTGCATAAAACATGGTAAAATAGTATCCCTCGAACATTATTTGAAAAAGAAAGGCAAATAGCATGAAATGTACACAATGCGGAAATGAACTAACTGAAGATATGTTCAGTAGCGGTATGTGTTTTGTATGCGGCCAAGCTGTTACAATATCTGAAAAAATAATACTTGAACAAATAAAAGCTAAAGAACAAAATTTAAAAGAACAAATAAAAACTGAACAAAAAGCTAAAGAACAGGAATTAATTAATCGGTATAATGCTCATATGTTAACAACTGGTTATTCCTTTGAAGGCTATCATATAAAAAGGTATCTTGGATTAGTGTCTGGTGAAACTGTTATAGGAACAGGATTTTTAGCTGATATAGTAAGCAATGTTTCTGATATATTTGGCACACAAGTTCCAGAATACTCAGACAAAATAAAATTAGCAAAAAATTCTGCATTGTCTGAAATGATAAGAGATTCTACTAGCCATGATGGAAATGCAATTATTGGTATAACTTATTCATATTTAAGATTTGCCAGAGATGTAATAGGAGTATCTGTTAATGGTACTTCTGTTAAAATAGAAAAAATATTCTGATTGTAAAGATAAACTATTATCTAATATTATTTAAAAACACTTTAGGAGAAGATTATTATGTCTACAGAATTTATTTTAATATCTATAGGATGTATATTTATACTATATGCTGCATTTGTATATAAACAATCTAAAAATAATTGTATAAATAAGTATAATAATATTTCTGATGAAGAAAATAATATTAAGATTAATACTATGGAATAAAACGATAATAATAACAGCCATGTACACAAAGAAATACATCAAACAAAAGAGCCTGCTACTCTGCCAAAAGCTACCACTACTACTGAAATCTTTAAAAATAGTTGTGACCACTCCTCTTCTGCACAATGTTTGAGAATGCTAAGAGTGGTTTCAACTGACTTTATGGGTGAAATTACTTCTATTAATCATGAAGGAATGTCAATGAAAATCTATTCACATATAAACACGGAAAAAATATATAATGTTAAAATTTTAATATTACATATAAATTATCATCTGCATTTTTACGTGTAATACAAATTTAATAATATAAATATACATCATATTACTGTTATCTCCTATATTGGTAATGTTAATTACAATATTATTTACATTTAACCAACTCTATGATAGAATACATTTGTAGTTGTTTTCAATCATATACAAAGGGGGAAATTAAATATGAAACACTGTAAAAAAGCAACAGCTGTATTTATGTGTCTGGCTCTTTCATTTTCATGTAATATGTCATCTGCACATTCTGGAAGAACAGACAGTTCGGGCGGACACCATGATTACAAAAATGTAAGCGGTTTAGGTGATTACCATTATCATTGTGGTGGTAATCCACCACATCTGCACAAAAATGGGGTATGTCCTTATTCATCATCTGCTAAAGCTTCTACCTTTTCATCTTCTAAAAAAGTTTCTAAGTATTACAAAGCATCAACAGTGAAAAAAGTACAGAAAAAACTCAATAAATTAGGATATAAGTGTGGCACAGCAGATGGCATCTATGGAACAAAAACCAAAAATGCTATTAAGGACTTCCAACGTGATGAAGGGATGACTGTTAATGGCGAAATCAAAAAAGCCCTAATAAGGAAATTGAAAATAAATATTTAAAATTACATATGGGCTTGCAGTTGGATATTTAAAATTTTATTTAAACCGGTAATTCAAAATAATACAGCCTTTGCGTTGCAGCGCAAAGGCTGTAGGAGTAAGGAGGTATTGCTTATGCCAGCACTAATACAAGAACAGCTCTATAATATTGATGATATATATAATTTAAAAGATGGAGAACGTGCAGAACTGATTGATGGCCAAATTTATTATATGTCCCCGCCTAATACAAACCACCAGAGAATACTAAATTTTATAAATACTGAAATTAATATCTATATACGTCAGAACAATGGCAGTTGTGAAGTTTTTCCTGCTCCGTTTTCTGTTTTTCTTTTTGCAGATGATTCAAAATATCTTGAACCTGATATTTCTGTTATTTGTGATAAAAATAAACTGGACAGCAGAGGGTGTAATGGTGCACCAGACTGGATTATTGAAATTATATCCCCTGCCACTAAAAAGATGGATTATTACACAAAATTAGCTTTATACCAAAATGCAGGTGTAAGGGAATACTGGATTGTAGACCCATATAAACATACTACTATCGTTTATGACATGGAACATGATGAAAGCCCTGCTGTATATCCGTTTGCTGATAATATTCCTGTTGGCATTTATCAGGGATTTTCCATAAACCTTTCTTCACTGGAAATTTAAATTATATAAGAAAAAACATATATCTATACAAGTAAAAATTTATGTGGCATTTTAAACATTCTTATAACACGTATTGAAATTATACGTATTACATGTTATTATAATAATGCAAGGGAGGTACAGTTAAATGCCACTAAAACCACGTGAAATGGAGAAACTAATCCTTGCAGATGGATGGATATTCAAAAACCAGGAAGGTTCACATAGAAATTATGTGCATCCAGCAAAACCTGGAAAAGTCACTATACCTTTCCACCAGGGAAGGGACTTAAACAAAAAAATTGAAAATTCCATCAGAAAGCAGGCGGGGCTTAAATAAGCCCCATTACCTGCTTATCTATAAAACCAGGAGGTGTATTTATATGTTGTCAATATATCCAGCTTGCTTTTTTTATGAAAATAATTGCTACTCTGTTATATTTCCTGACCTTAACTGGTTAGCTACCCAAGGTGGCACATTTGAAGAAGCTATGGAAATGGCTATTGATTGTCTGGCAGGTTATATCCATACTTGCCGTATTGATGGTGACACTATTCCAGAACCATCCAAACTATCAGATATTAATCCAGAAGTTATCGCAAAAGAACTTGACCCTGAAGCTCCTGTATGTGAATCATTTGTAAATATGGTATCTGTAGATGTTGATGAATATGCAAAAATACATTTTGAAAAATCTGTTAAAAAGACTCTTACTATTCCAGCATGGCTTAATAAGGCAGCCTTAGAGCAAAATATCAACTTTTCCCAGGTATTACAGGATGCATTAAAATCACAGCTCAATATCGGATGAAATGGTATTAATGCCCTTTTCCAAATACAAATATTAAAGGAGAAATTTCTATGGTTATAGCAATTTACTGCCGTAAATCAATTTACCGTGATACATCAGACAGTATCAGAAACCAGATTGATATGTGCAAAGATTTTATCAAACGCTGTTATGGAGATGGGCACACTATATTAATATATGATAAAGATGAGGGCATAAGCGGGGCTACAACAGACCGTCCATGCTTTCAGAAAATGATGTCAGATATTGAAAATGATATTATAGACATGGTGGTATGTTATATGATAGACCGTATAAGCAGGAATATAAAAGATTTCTGTAATATATATTTTATGCTTCAGGAACATAACTGCCGCTTTGTTTCCGTGAAAGAAAACATTGATGATACTACTGCTATGGGACGTGCCATGCTTTATATATGCCAGGTATTTGCAAATCTTGAACGTGACAACATCAGGGAACGCATTATAGACAATATGAACCATATAGAACAGTCTGGCTACTGGGCAAGCGGGCTTCCGCCACTTGGCTATAATATTGCCAAGATTACAGAGCATGGTAAAAAGCATACAATCCTTGAAATTGATAAGGAAACAAGTGCTATATACCTTCATCTTGCAGACCTTTTTCTGAACCAGGGTAAAACCTTGTTTGCATGTGAAAAAGAACTACGTTCTGAGGGCATCCGCACTAAAAAAGGTGCTGTGATAGATTCTTCAAGAATATGGAAAATATTATCTAACCCAACATACATGTGCGCTGATGAAACAGCTTATAACTATTTTAAAGCTGCAGGATGCAATATTATACATGATATATCTTTGTTTGATGGCAGCCACGCTATTATGGTACGTGGCAGATTTAAAAAAGAAGAAAGCAAAATGGTGTTAAGAGATAAAGCAGAATGGAAAATTTATGTTGGTATGCACAAACCCCTTATATCATCTAGTGAATGGATAAGAATGCAGGAACTTTTTATAGGAAATGTATATTCTAAAAAGAAGAAAACTGGCCAGTTTGGTATATGTACTGGCATAATAAAATGTAAATGCGGTTATTCCATGCGTTCAAAACATGACAAACGCCATTCTGGCTATACAGCTTACTTATGTACACGGAGGGAAAACAAATCACGTGGCACATGTGATAGCAAAATGGTTAAATGTGATATAGTTGACAATGCTGTTATTGATATGCTCAAGGAGATTTCTACTGACAGGGACACACTTGCCAGGTTTATCAGGCAATCGCAGCCAAAACCATTATATAACACCAAAAGTCTTAAAAGAAGGCTTCTTGCCATAGATAAACAAATACAGAAATTTACACTTGCCCTTCCTGATGCAGAGGGAACTGCAGCAAAAAAATATATTATACAGGAAATAGATAAACTCGACAGTGAAAAAACAGATATAAACACAAAACTGGCAGAATCTAGTGTTATTGACTTACAAGCCGTGAAACAAGATAAACATATTGATGAATTATATGAGAGCATCCATTCATTATTAAAAGAATTTGATACACTTGATACATTTTCCAAAAACAATATGATTAAATCCATAATAAAAGAAGTAGTTGTTGATGGTGAAAACGTAACACTTAAACTATAAGGAGAAAATACTATGCCAATGACCCCGCATGATATGATAAAGCTTCTTAAGAAGAATGGTTTTAAAGAAATCAATCAAAATGGTTCACACATAAAATTAATTAATCCCGAAACAAAAAAGCAGACTGTAGTTCCTTATCACTCAAAAACACTTAAAAAAGGACTTGAGCAAGCAATATTAAAACAAGCTGGGCTCAAATAACTATTATATTAAGGAGGTCTTTATGAATAGATTATTTTACCCTTCATTATTTCACAAAGCAGAAGAAGGAGGATTTTGGGTTTCTTTTCCTGATTTTCCTGAATGTTTTACACAAGGTGACAATATAGAAGAAACATATGAAATGGCTGTTGATGCACTTGGCCTTTTTATTTTTGATATGCTTGAAAACAATATTCCTTTTCCAGAACCAACAGAACTGGATAGTATTATACAAGAAAAAAACTCTTTTCTTGTAATTATTATGTTTGATATTTCTGAATATATAAAACGCAATTATTCAGAAATGAAACCGAAATGTATCTATTCTTCTGAATATTTTAAAGCCAATGTGCAGGCAAAGTAATTCTATATACATGAAAACTTTTTATACTCCGTTTAACGTATAATACATCAGAAATTTTCGTTGGTGTAAGCCGTATTGCAGAAATAGTATAAAATAATAAGCAGCATACACACTGCCTGGCACAGGCAAGTCCCACTTCTTTCTTTGCAGCTTAGAAGAGGGTACTGCCTGCCAGGGTCAAAAATGCCAGGAAATATTTATTATTTCTTCTTTTACATTTTTCACAATGTCAACTGTATAGGCTTTTAATACAGGGCTGCTTTCATCCATTAATGACAATACCATATAACTGGTATTAAAATCATATGCCAGCCGTTTATCTTCTTCTGAAAGCAATGCCGGGGCAGATGGATGTGAATGGAAGTTCCCTGCCATCTGCAGCCCATTTCTGCGCATATCTTTTATTGCGGCAAACTGTTCTTTTATATCCATAGTAAAATGGTTTGTACTAGCTTCGGTATTTGTTAATAAATATATCTTTTTAATATACTTGTCTTGTCCACGCTTAATCCCTCCAGCAAGCCCACATGCCTCATATGGAAGCAAATCCTTACAGTGTTTTATAATTTTTAAATAATCTTTCTCCATAATATATAACATATATGCCACACCCAGTTTAAAATTCCCTTATATGCTCTTTTCCATATATTTCATCTTTTTCAAGCATTGAAAGTATCTGCGCCTTTTTAGTGCCTGCCATTAATTCTTCATTGTATTTCAGGTACCTTTCACATTTATTTTCTGAAAGATATGAAACTGCCTTGCTGTCCATAGTAAGCTCTGTTATAAATACAACCATTTCCTGGCTATTGCCAAATGCTGCTTCCATAAAGTCAAACACATTTTCAAGGACAGCACCTGTTTTATCTTCCAGCTCTTCAAGTTCTGTATTCCACTTGCTAAAGCCTTCCTTTGCCTGGCAAAAGGCTTCACTTGCACTTATTTTGTCTGGCTTGTTTTTCCAGAGCATTTCTAAAAGCCTGCTATAACAGCCTTCCTGCTGTCTTGTATAAAAGCCTGCTTTTCTCTTTGTCTCTGTATCTGTCTCATAATCTTTATAAAGCTGTTCATAAAGCCTGGCTGTGTCCTGGCAGTCCCTTGCTTTTTCTTTAAAGTTTTTTAAGAACCTGTACCATTGGTCTGCTATAAAATGATATAAAAATGTCTTGTCAAAATACACAGCAAGCCCACTGGTTAAAAGGTTTACAACGCTTAACCTTTCATCAAATGAAGCCTTGTATATTCTTTCATATACAGAAGATGGCACATCCCCTGCGAGAATGCTGTTAATGCCATAATCATCCTGGTACTTTTTATATAAGTCAAGGTAAGCAGCTACATCTTTGGCAGTTTCTCTGTGCTGTATAAACTCATAAATTATTTCCTCATCCACATCTATTGAAAGCTCTCTGTATACATTTAGCAGGCAGCTTAAATCCTCCCATCCTCTTGCAGTTACAAACTGGATGCCGTCCACATCTGCCTCTGCCCTGTAAAAACTCTGTGGGCGTAGTTCAAGATAACTGGTTATTGCTGGATTTATACGGTTTTCACGTGCATACTCACGCCACACACTGTATTCTGCATCTACCTCTATCTTCCTTACACGGTCAAGTGTAACCATATCAAATTCATGTACTGATTTATTATATTCAGGCGGATTGCCAGCAGCAGCAATAATCCAGCCATCTGGCACTTTCCTGTTGCCAAATGTCTTACACTGTAGGAACTGTAACATTGTAGGCGCAAGCGTTTCAGATACACAGTTAATTTCATCAATAAATAAAATTCCCTCTTTCAAGCCGCTGTCACGGATTTTACTGTATACACTTGCAATAATCTCACTCATTGTATACTCTGTGACAGAATATCTTTCACCATTAAATTCTTCTTCCTTAATAAATGGAAGCCCTACTGCACTCTGTCTTGTATGGTGTGTAATTGTATATGCAACAAGCCCAATTTCCAGTTCCCTTGCTACCTGTTCCATTATCTGGGTTTTGCCTATTCCTGGCGGGCCTATAAGAAGCACTGGCCTCTGCCTGTTTGCAGGTATTTTATAATTTCCAGAGCTGTCTTTCAGAAGATATGCCCTTACAGTGTTTTTAATTTCATTTTTAGCTTTCTTTATATCCATTATTATCTCCATTCTCCATATTATGCTGTTCCTGACGGTATAAATTAAGCAGATGCGCTGGTTCAATGTACATTCTCATTGCCCAGGGCGGCACTGCACTGTCATCATAATTATCTGCAAAAATAAATGCTGTTTTATATACAGGCTTTAGCTTTGGGTAAATACCTTTGCCATCTGTAAAATATACAAGCCCTCTTAAGTTCCTTAAAACCTTATTTTCAACAAGGCTGTTTACGTATCTGAAAACGGGGCGGAAATCAGTTCCGCCACCTCCAATAATATGGAAATTACCAAGTATATGCTCCAGTTCTTCTTTCTTTTTTATCTCCAAATCCATGCGTATATCATCATCACATTGTATTATTCTCATATGGCATCCGCTGAAAAAACTGCTCTTTTCAGAAAGTATGTTATATGTTTCCCTCAGGAAGTTTTTTACCATTTCTCCACTTGTAGAACCACTTGTATCAACCGCCACAACAAACTCCTGTATCTTTACTGACTCACGTGACTCTAAAGGCTCTATTAATGGCATATTTCCATACAACGAAAGCCCATAAGTATAATAATTCAAATCAAATTCATCAGGATTACATTTCAGTTCCTCATGGAGTACGGCAAATTTCCTTAAAAAATCACTATAACTGCGCTGTCCCTTTAAAATCCTTGCCCTTTCATCAAATATCTGTGTGCCATCTTTTTCTTCATCCCCCTTACTTTCAAGTTCCATTTGTGACTGCCTGGCAATCTTGTCCCATTTAGACTGGGCATTCATTGCGGCAGATGGCATGTTTTCTTCTTTAGGCCAGTAAATATGGCTGTCTGTATAAAACTCCATCTGTAATTTTTCTATAACAGTATTATCCAGCTCAAAAAGCCCATTATAAATAACAGGTGCAGATACTGCCCGCCTATACTGTTTTATCTTTCCATAAACATGCTGCCTTGTAAAGCTTAGTGGTCTTTTCAGGGCAGGCTTATCTAAGCTGTCAATAGTATATTCTGTAATAATATCACATGCTATATCCCATAAAACCCTGTTTCTGCCGCCACAAAGCCACAGATG
>CAJTXH010000077.1 GCA_910580005.1 uncultured Lachnospiraceae bacterium
CCAGTGCTGAAAGCACTGGTTTGTTACTATGAAGCCGTAAGGCTTCATAGTAACAAATAATAACGAATTGTATATAATTATGAGAGCGCGCCATGAATATATTTTCTAATATATATAATTGTTATTACCAGTTAATGAAAAACATATTAAACCATCCTGGTGTATTTTCTGAAAAAGACAGGCACAGATTATTCAAGAATAATCTGTGCCTGTTTTTTAGCTCCTCTTTTCAAATGCTATTTCATAATCTGTTGTATAAGTCTTTGATAAATACTGTATTGCAAGTTTATATGAACCAGCAGGTATATTTTGTAATGGCATACTTACAAAATACGCCTGTGTCTTAAATACTTTAAGAGGCTGTGTTGTATTTGTAAAGTCCTGCATATAAACTATTTTATCATCATTATAAAGATATATTTTTTCCAGGTCATGGTCTGTTGCATAAACCTGTATTAAATCGCCATACCTGCGGAATTTAAGTGCATCAGCAACTTCATTTGTCATGCTGCCTGCTGTCTTTAATTCCTCTGGCATTTCCTCCAGGCAGACAGGCTGTGCAAGTTCCCCTGGCATCATATCCGTATCAAGCTGGAGCGGCTGTGCCATTGACTGTATATTAAAATCAAATGTATGTGCAGAAAAATAATCTGTCAGGCACGATATTTCATTTATGCACTCACCTGTATTATAATCAAATTCATAAAACTTGGCATTATAATCGTCTACAGGTGGTTTAAAATGGGCACACATAGCAAGTACAGTATTGCTCCCAGGATTATATTCACTGTTAGAACGTGTTATGCTTAAAGGTGTCTCAAAACGTTTGTCCTGCCTTACAGTCCTGTTCTTTTCATCTACTGTATAAAAACAGACATATGACTTTTCCTTGCCATCAAACCATTTTACAGGCCTTCTGTTAGCTGTATGGTTATCAAAAAGCATAAGGCGCAGCGTACCAGGGTCATTGTCTGTCCCATCATGTACAATCTGTATGCCATGCTGCTGGAAGAACCAGTCATGTCCCCCTACAGGTTTAAGGACTTTATCTTCAACATTAGTGCCTTTATAAAACTCAGGCTTAGCTATAAGCCATACAATCTCCCTTTTTCCAAGGTTAATCTTGGCTATTGTATGGATATTCCTCATTGAAACAACCACACAGCCTTCTGCTGGTATATAATCTATTGAGTTAATATGCGCCCAGTCATTCCTTGTCTTATATGTGTCATCAAATAAGTCATTCATACTAAGCTCATATACAGTTTCACCTGTTATACGGTCAACCTCGATAATGGAATTTTCCATATAGGTATCATGCATGGAACTTGAAAGCCCAAGTATATTGCCGCCTGGCTCTTTCTCTATAGCCCAGTGGTGCATGCCTTTCTTTTGGTGGTAAGTGCGGTAAACCCTTCCAAGCATATCCATTTCATGTGTAATAACCGTATGTGCATTGCCATATGCTGGTATACGCATCTTTTTCTCAGGAAAAAGGAACCTTCCATCTTTAAAAAGATAGACGCCATAATATTGCGGTACCCTGTTTAATGCAAACCTTATATTCCCATTTGTATCAAAACCATATACCCCGCCCTGGTATCCGCCTGATGCAAATATAAAATCCCCTGAAAACGGCCTGCTGCTTTTTGTAATTTTAATACAGTTATGGACAGGATTGTTTAACACAGGCGTCTTTATCTTAATGTTTTTGGAAGCAATTACATTGTTATTCCCATCAAGCAGGCGTACAATTACAGGGTTAAAACGCCCTTCATAAAGCCCAAGTACTGGCACACGGTGCAATGTTGTAATTGTTTCATCGCACTTTGTATAATCACCAGAACCATTGTACCCTTTAATAGTATACTCAACTTTACATGGATTTCCTATAGTATTAAAAACCATTAAAGCTGAAAGCGGTGAAATCTTATAAGGGTTATTAATTACAAGGATATTCCTAAAACTGTACTCTCCATTTTGATGAAGCCCTTCAATCATACGCTCCTTCCAGTATGTTAAAAATACAGGAGGCTCTGTTTTATCCTCAAGGTTAGAATTATAAGAATTAACAAGCAGTTCACTTTTATATGGAAACTTTTTTGCCTCTTTTGTAAATCTGCCTTCGCTACATGTTGATGTGTTAAGCACTACCTTTTTAACCACCTTTTTAATTGGGGTTAAAACTTTTGATAATGTGTTCATTTTTTTACTCCGATACCGTACAATAAAGATTAATTATAAATATTAAGATTTTCTTAATAAATTTATTATATCTTATCATGAAAATTTTTACAACTATAATTTAAAAATATCAATATTTTTCTGCGATTTCACCTCTGCTTTTATATATGCTACTGCCAGGGATATACCCACGTACCATTGAAAGAGGGTAAATATTTGTATTACTTCCTATAACCGTGCCCGGGTTCAAGACACTGTTGCACCCTACTTCTACAAAATTGCCAAGTATTGCACCCATTTTTTTAAGCCCTGTGCCAATTTTATCTCCTTCATACCACAATGTAACCATAGTCTTATCAGATTTTACATTAGATGTAATTGAGCCAGCACCCATATGTGACTTATAGCCAAGTATAGAGTCTCCTACATAATTATAATGTGGTACTTGCACATTGTTAAAAAGAAGTACATTCTTAAGTTCAGTAGAATTACCAACAACACAGTTTTCACCAACAATGGCATTGCCCCTTATGAATGCACAGTGGCGTACTTCTGTGTTTTTCCCTATAATACAAGGTCCTGTAATCTGGGCTGTTGGTGCAACCCTTGCACTCTTTGCAATCCAGATGTTTTCACCCTTAAGTTTATATTCTTCCATATCAAGCCTGTTTCCAAGCTCTGTTATAAAATCCTTAATCTTAGGAAGGACTTCCCATGGAAATTCTGTATCTTCAAAAATTCCTGCTGCTATAGTTTCATCCATATTAAATAATGTCCTGTTTTTTAACTTATCATACATAATAACCTCCCATGCCGCTTCCAACGGCACAAATAATAATAAAAAATGCCTTTCCACACTATTTATAATATGCTGCTGCTGTATCGAAGCATTGTCTTAAGCCGTAAGAATTGTTAATACTTTTTACTCCTTCAACACGCCTTATAATAAAATCATCAAGTTTTTTCATATATTCCTCTTCTGTAATCTTACCTTCAGCAACAAGTGCAAGCCCAAGTTCCCAGCTTGCTGTAAGTTCAGGGTTAAGCAGTGAACGTATTGAGGAATTTACAACATCATAAACCATTTCACCAATAAGTTCAGGTGTAATTATCTGTGTTTTTTTATTAAGTTTAAGGTACTTAATCTTAACGAGCTTGCTTAATATTTCAGCCCTTGTCGCACTTGTGCCAATGCCGCTTCCTTTTATCTGTGCACGTAAATCTTCATCTTCTATTAACTGTCCTGCATTTTCCATTGCAAGTATTATTGAACCTGAATTATAACGCTTCGGGGGTGAAGTTTCACCCTCCTTTATCCCTGTACTGTTAAAATCCACTTCCATGCCCTTTTTAAGCTGTTTCACCATATTTATAAGGTTTTCATCAAATGTTTCCTGCTCCTGGCTCCCGTCCCCTGCTTCTTCCTTTGGGACATTTTTATCCACAGTTTCCTTTTTTGCAAATGACGCTGTTGCAAGTTCAAGATAGCCTTGTTTTACAAGTACCTTAAAATTAGCAAAAAACTGTTCTTTGCCATGCCTTATAACAAGTGATGTTTTCATATATTCCGCTGGAGGGTAAAATATGCATAAAAACCTGCGCACTATTACTTCATATATTCTTGATGACCTTAAATCCAGGCTCTTTAAAGCCCCAAGACCCTGGCCTGTTGGTATTATTGCATAATGGTCTGTAATCTGTTTGTCATTAACATACCTTGTGCGTGCAATATTTTTATAACTTTCACTTTGCAGGATATTTTGTGCATATGTACTGGTAACCTGGTAATTGCACAGCCCTGAAATATTTTTCTTTATTTCTTTGGCTACTGCTGTGGAAAGTACCCTTGCATCAGTCCTTGGATATGTTACAAGCTTTTTCTCATAAAGTTCCTGCACAATTTTAAGCGTTTCATCAGGGCTTGTTTTAAAAAGCTTAGAGCATGTATTTTGTAATTCTGCAAGGTTAAATAATAACGGAGGGTTCTTCTTTTCTTTTTTTCTCTCTGCTTTCTCTATAACAGCTTTGTTATCCATATAAAGAAATAAATCCTCATTATCATTATTGCCGCCGCCCGCTGCCACTGTGCCAAGTGCCTGGCAAAGAACTTTTGCATCTTCTTTTTTCTTAAAACCATTTTCTTTATAAAGAAGTGGTGATTTAAAGTAATCTGAACCTTCTATGGCACGCCATTCACCGCTAAACCCTGTGCCGCCATAGCTAAAATGCCCTAAAACCCTGTAAAACGGCGTTTTCACAAAGCTTCTTATCTCACGTTCACGCTTAACAACCATTCCAAGTACACAAGTCATAACCCTTCCTACAGATATAGCCACCCATTTGCCATTTTTAAGATAATTCATAACAGCTGGCCCATATTTTAAAGACAGTACACGTGAAAAATTAATTCCCATAAGATAGTCTTCTTTAGCCCTTAAATATGCTGATGCAGAAAGATTGTCATACTCTGACAATGGCTTTGCTTCACGTATCCCTCTCTGTATCTCCTCTTCTGTCTGTGAATCAATCCACACCCGCCTCTTATCCTTATCTTTTGGCACTTTTGCCATCTGGTCTACAAGCCTGTAAATATATTCACCTTCACGCCCTGAATCAGTACATACATAAATCCTCGTAACATCCTTCCTGTTTAAAAGACCTTCAACTATTTTAAACTGCTTTTTAACATCAGGTATAAGTTCATAAAGAAAAGAAGCAGGCAGGAAAGGAAGTGTATTTAATGACCACTTTTTTAATGCAGGGTCATATACATCAGGATAACTCATTGTTACAAGATGCCCTACACACCATGTAACAATATATCTTTCCGACTCAAGATATCCTTTTCCCTGGCTGCCTGCCACTCCAAGAACTTTTGCAAACTCCTTCGCAACGCTTGGTTTCTCTGCTATAAATAAATATTTATCCATATTAATTATTAATCCCCGTCAGTTGTCCTGGTAACTTAATTTTTGCACTTATTAGCACAATATGGTGATTTTACAAATTCTTTAAGCGCCTTTTCAGCAAAAACTACTGCTACAATTATACTTCCTGCTACACAGGCATATTTTACAATTTTAGTGACATTAATATCAACATTTACTTCTGTCTTTTTACCCATTATCCAACATCCTTTCTGCATATATAATTATAAATACTATAAAAGTTTACAGTCCCCACGCCCTGTTACCATCCTTCCGCCTGTTTTTTCTATGCTTTCCTTTAAAAGCTGTATACATTGTGCTGACTCCCCGCCTGTAGATAATTTATTGTCATAAAGGCAGTATTTATCTCTGGCATAAGCAGGTGAAAGATTTGGCATCACAACATTTGCCCCTGCCATAAGCCCCATTTCACGCCCTCCAGGCGCAATAGTGCCAAGCGCAGTTGTAGCAGGAAGCAGCACATATGGAAGCATAAGCCTGGTAATGCCAAGCAGGAAAAGGGTCTGTTCCAGTGTACCATTTTCTTTGTCTGCAAATGGTGTGTCCTTCTGTGAAATAAAAGGCCCTATCCCCACCATATGCGGCTTTAATTCATGCAGGAAATATAAATCTTCCACAATGCACTCTGGCGTCTGGTATGGTGAACCTGCCATAAACCCTGCACCTGTCTGGTATCCTATCTCCTTAAGCTGCAAAAGGCATTCCTTCCTGTGGCTTAAGGACATTCCTGCAGGATGGAGTTTATTATAATGTTCTTCTGTAGCTGTTTCATGGCGCAGAAGATACCTGTCTGCACCACTTTCATACCACGCAAGGTAGTCTTTATAATCCCTTTCGCCAACAGAAAGTGTAATAGCACAGTCTGGGTGCTTTTTTTTAATACTTTCTATAATAACACAAAGCCTCTCCTTAGTAAAATACATATCCTCGCCTCCCTGTAACACAAATGTACGGAAGCCAAGGCTGTACCCTTCATCACAGCATCTGTATATTTCTTCGTCACTAAGCCTGTACCGGCTTAAATTTCTGTTGCCATGCCTTATTCCACAATAATAACAGTTATTCCGGCAGTAATTGGTAAATTCAACCAGCCCGCGTATATACACATCATTGCCATATATATTTCTACGTACCTGTCTTGCAAGCTTAAAAAGATACTCTGCATCTTCTTTGCTATGGCAAGTTAATAACTGGACAAACTCTTCCTTATCCAGCATCTCCCCGGCATAAAGCCTGTCAGCCAGGAGCATCTGGCTTGTTTTTGCTTCTGGCATAATTAATAGCCTAACTCCTCTCCCACAAGTATAACTTTAATACGCCCTGGAATACGTGACATCCTTGTTACCACAATCTGCCCACAGATACAGCCATCAGACAGGCAGTCCATGCACCTCCCGGCACTGGCACATGGTGTTTCAAGCCCAAGCCTTACAGCATTCGGCGGTGCAGCAATATTTCTTGTACGTGAAACTGCTTCTGGCACATCCTTTACTATTTTGTTCATTCCTGCAATAATTATTACATTTTCTGGCCCATTGCAAAGACAGGCAACCCTGTTCCCATTACCATCAATATTTACAAGTTCCCCATCCATTGTAATTGCATTAGAACTCATAAAATAATAATCTGATGTAGCAATTTTGCCAAACATCTCTCTTTTTTCCTCAGGGGTCTTTGCATCTGCCTTATCATAAATTATGTAATCACCTGATTCTTTTAAATCAGCAAGCAGCCCTATTTCATCCAGGGTAACAGAACCTCCCCACGAAACAGTACAGTCTGGTGTAAGGAAACGCTTTGCCTTGGCATTGGCTTCCTCCCTGTCAATACAGTAATAGCCTTCAATGCCACGGAGATTAAATTTATTAATAATATTTTCAGCAAGGTTCTGGTAATTTATCTGCTTTGGTGTAAATATTGTTTCATTAACATCCATTAGTAATGCCTCCTTTTTGGTTTAATAGGACAATTATAACACAAATACTGGAAAAAAACAGCAAGAAAGCGCTTGCCGGGTTACTGATGATGGTTATTGCAACTGTTTCAATGGCGGTCTTGGGGTAGCTTCTTCACTCTTATTTTGCCTGTTACTTTTTCTACTACCAGTTTAAAAACTTTTGTATTGGGAATTACTGCCTTATTGAACGGAAATTCTTCCTGGTGGTAATGTTTCATCAGAATATATAAAGCATTGTACTTTTCATCATCAGAAAGCATTTCAATATGTCCCTGCCCAATAACACTCTCATAATTCATTGTACAACTCCCACATCCAGCCTCTGTCACTAATTTATGTCCACAATCCATTTCAAAACTGGCTCTATTGTCCTTTTCAATCAAATCATATTTTGTACCCTCCATAGCTCCATGGAAATATAACTCAATTTTATCTTCTTTTATGTACATTCCAAAATTAAGCGGTAATATATATGGGTAGCCATTATTGTTTAAAGCAATCCTGCATACATCACATTTTTCCATGATTGCCACAATATCTTCAAACCCTTTTACTTCCCTGTCCGTACGTCGCATTTTTACCTCCTTTCCATTGGTAACATACTGAGGCAGCAACAGAAACATCTACAGGCATATATGGTATAAGCGTAGCCTGGAACGCATGATACAAGTCTGGCTTGCCTGGCCATACAGTACCAAGCAGATTATTGTCCTTGCCAAGCTGGTGAAACCACGATCCATTTATATGGTCAATTACTTTTTCATCCAAATATTTCATGAAAACTGCATAGTCATCAAAATACTTTTTATCTTTTGTAATCCTGTATAATACTGCACTGCTATTGATTGCCTCTGCCAGAGTCCAATGCATACGGTCATGTATGACAGGCTTTCCCTCCCAGTCTGTGGTATATACAATCCCCTGTGCCCCGTCTGCATTCCATGCATCTGATATTGCCCTGTTATATAACCCCGCCGCAGCATCTATATATTGTTTCTGTTCCCTGCCATCTGTAGAACCAGCCGCCCACTGTAAAACAAGCCTCGCCCACTCAGTGCCATGCCCTGGAGTTGCGCCATATGGCTTAAACGGGTCATCTGGCCTATCCTTATTACAATCCAGATCCGGCTTCCAGTCCCTGGTAAAATGTTCCGGGATTCTATCCTCATTTAAAGAAGCCCACGTAAGCACCCTGCCAATAATCCTCCCTGCACGTTCCCTGTAACGTAAATCCCCTGTTGCATCAGCAACTGCAAGAAAGGCTTCTACTGTATGCATATTGGCATTTATTCCTCTATAACCATCCTGTACTGTAAGCTCTGTATTCCATGCATCACATGCAAGCCCCTCTTTTTCGTCCCAGAAATACTTGTCATAAAAGGCAAGGGCTTCTTCAAGCAGCTCCTTTGCCCCCTCCCTTTCTGCAAGCAAGGCAGATGTAGCAGCAAGGATTACAAATGCGTGGGCATAGCACTGTTTGCCAGGGACAATACTGCCGTCCGAAGCCACGCCCGCATACCATCCGCCATTCTTCTTATCATGAAGTATGCCATTCAGGCCTTTTAGTGCGCAGCCAGCAAGTTCCCCACAATGGGCATACCCAAGCATATGCCCTATAGAATATACATGTGCCATACGGCAGGTAATCCATGTTTCCCTGTACCTGCCAGTCAAAGGTGTCCCGTCATCACCCAGATAATAAGATGCACCCTCGGATGAAGGAAATCTCCTGCCAAACTGAATCAGGTTTTCTGTCATGGACTTTAGAAATTCCCTGTTTTCTTCTGAATCCAAAATGTATTTGCCACTCATATGTTTCTCCTTTTTATCTGATGTCATATACGCTTCTTATTTCCAGCTTTTCCGGGTTTCCCTTTATGATGCGGATTCTTTTCTCTCCTGCATTCATATCAAAATAATTATCTGAAAGGAGCAATGTATCGTCTTCATTCAAAATTTCAACAGAACGTGCATATGCTTCTGCCTTTACCAGTATTTCATCTCCATATGCCTCTGCCTGCAGCCCCGGGTTTTTAAACTGGAACTGCTTAGGCGGTACAAAAAGAACTGTTCCTTCTGAGATAACATCTTCATCTTTCCAGCACTCATAACTTACATAATTACTATAAAGTTCTGCATCCATCATTTCTTCTTTTGAAAGCCAGACAGATTGCAAAGCAGGAACATCTACATATTCTTCACCACTACGTATAATCCCAGCGTCTGCACTGCGCAGTGCCCATTTAACCAGAACATGTTCATCTTTCATACTTTCATTTGCTACATTCAGATGAATTGATTTTTTCACCTCATATGGTTCCGCATTCGGGTCCGTATTCTGTGTTAAAATTCCTTCTTCCTCACAGGACAACATAAGAGGAGCAAAAAATCTCTTTTCATAATAATGTAATGCCTTCCATCTTCCAAAATAGTCAATAGATGACCAGCTTGCAACGGGCCAGCAGTCATTAAGCTGCCATATAACAGCACCCATGCAGCGTCCCCTGTTTCTTCTAAAATGTTCTACACCATACCGCACTGCTTCTGCCTGCAAGAGCTGGGATGCATACAGGACAGTACTAAAACTGGAAGGATACAAAAATGTCTGTTCCATGTAATTCATAATTTTTCCATTTGCTGATGAATTTCTTTGGTGCTTTTCCATAACATAGGAAAAAATATTACGGTCTTCTGGCTCAGTAAATGTTTCACATGTTTTCAGCCCTGGGAATGACTGGAAGCCAAACTCTGATACATATCGGAAATAAAATTTTCTGTACTCTGTAACAGGCTTATTTCCATGCCATACATCCCAATAATGCACATCACCACGGTTTTCATCATTTGGTTCGTCAAAAGCGCCTCCTGATGAAGGGCTTGCCGGCCAGTAAAAAGTTTCCGGGTCGTATTCTTTCAGCACTTTTGGAATAATGTATTCATACATCTTGACATAATCACTTTTCTGCACTGGTTTATCCACCCAGACTCCCTGTAGTACAAACATTTCCATTTCATTGTTTCCGCACCACAGCCCAAGGCAGGCATGATTCCTGATACGCTTAATATTATCAATAAATTCTGCTGTAATATTTTCCTCAAACTCTTCTGTCAGCTTATATACCGCACAAGCAAACATAAAATCCTGCCATACAACCAGGCCAAGTTCATCACATGCATCATAAAAATAATCATCCGGATAAAATCCACCGCCCCATACACGGACACAGTTGTGGTTCGCTTCTTTAGCCTGTTGTAAAAGATTTCTGGTACGCTCCTTATTCATCCTGGGCAGAATATTGTCTTCCGGAATATAGTCTGCACCCATAGCAAATATACGCACTCCATTCACTTCATGGCAAAAAGCTTCCCCAAATCTATCTTTCTCCCGGTACACCGTCATAGTCCGTAGCCCAATACGTTTTTTCCAGCTGTCTAAAACCGTTCTCTCTCCAGTTTTTTCTGAATCACGGATAAGTTTTACCTGGACAGTATAAAGCGGCTGCTCTCCATAGCCATTTGGCCACCATAATCTTGGATTCTGGATTTCAATTCCTGACAACATTTCTTTATGGGAATACACTCTTTTTTCTCCGGAAGGTCCAGTAATTGCCACTTCTGTATATAATCCTTTAAGACGGTTTTCCTCTTCTGAAAAACGGCGTATATGTTCCTGGCCAATCCTGTCAACATCAACCTGGAACTTAAGTCTTACACGCCCCTCTGTGTGTACTTGTCTGATATATACACCGTCAATCTTTGCATCACAAAATCCTGCAAGCCTGGCTTTTCTCCATATACCCGCATCTGGAAGCCGCGGCCCCCAGTCCCATCCAAACATACAGTGGGCCTTTCTCAGATAAGGGAATCCCCCCATAGCATCTGTTGTTGCAGGAATTGGGTCTTTTTCATTTTCTTCTTTAATGAACTTTACAGGCGAATGGAAAACCACTTTCAGTTTATTATTTTGTTCTTTCAGCCTGCATGTTACTGGAAACTCCCAGGTACGGTGCATATTATTCACAGATGCAATCTGGTCTCCGTCCAGGAAAATATCTGCCAATGTATCCAGCCCTTCAAAAACAAGCAGAACCTTGTCACATGCAAGAAGTTCCTTATCAGGGGAAAAACTGGTTTCATAGACAAAATCATGTTCCATTATTTTTAAAGCTTCCAGCTCATTATCTCTGTAATATGGATTATCCATTTTTCCATTTTGAATCAAATCATTATATACACTTCCTGGAACAGATGCAGGCAAAACCTCTTCTGTACCCTGCTGGTGCATTGTCCATCCCTTGTCCAGTTCCTGTATCGTCATCCAGATTACTCCTTTTCTCCATTTTTCATTATTAAATCACGGTACCAGTATGCAGAATCTTTCCAAATACGTTCCTGTGTCTGGTAATCAACATAAATTAGTCCAAATCTCTCAGAATATCCAGAATTCCACTCAAAGTTATCCATGAGCGACCACTGGAAATATCCACGGATATCTACGCCATCTGATGCTGCACTCTTAAGGGCTGACAAATACCTTTCCAGGAAATCAATCCTTGACGGGTCATGGACCTTTCCGTCCAGGGACACACTGTCGTGGCATGAAATACCATTTTCAGTAATGTAAAAAGGTTTTTTATATCTTTCATACAGAAATTTTGGTCCCCAGTAAAGGGCTTCCGGTGTAACCGGCCAGCTGTTTGCAGCCTTTGGAAATCCTTCATAACGGCTTACATTCTCTGGTTCACCATTTTCACCCATCCTGACACACCTGCCATTATAAATATTCTGTCCATAAATATCTATTGGCTGGGAAATTAATTCCATATCAGAATCTTTTATTTCTGGAAGCCATGGCCCGTACAGTTCCATACCTTCTTCAGGATAAGCCCCAAAGATTACCGGGTCTGACCACCACGCCACATTCCAGCTCCAGTTTGACACATCAGGTATAGCAAACAGGCTTTTCCTTGCGGCTTCAATATCTTCTTTTTTATCTGTTTCCGGATATGCCATTCCACAGGTAGGTGCATACCCTATTTCAACCGGCTGCTTTGCATGTGCCCGGAGCTGCTGCACTGCTCTTCCATGGGCCATAAGCGCATGGTGCGCCATAGTAAAAGTATCACGTAGAGGCGCCTTAAGCCCCGGTGCGTGGGCACCGTTCAAAAAACCAAGCCCTATAAAACACTGTGGCTCATTCAAAGTAAAGAAGTGGGTCACACGGTCACTGAATCTCTCTGCTACAAGCGCAGCATACTCACCAAACCATTCCACAATTTCCCTGTTCATCCAGCCGCCCCGTTTATAAATCTCATACGGAAGTTCCCAGTGGTACAGAGTGATATATGGTTCAATACCCGCACCCAGCAGTTCATCAACCAGCCTGTCATAAAAATTAATGCCCTTTTCATTCACCTTTCCGGTTCCATCCGGAAGAACCCGTGACCAGTTAATAGAAAAGCGGTACGCTTTCAGGCCCATTTCCTTCATAATCTGTACATCTTCTTTGTACCTGTGGTAATGGTCACAAGCTACATCTCCAGAATGTCCTTCATACACCCTTCCAGGCTCTTTACAAAATACATCCCAGATATCCATTCCTTTTCCGTCTTCTCCGGCTCCTCCTTCAATCTGGTACGCACTGGTTGCAGCACCCCAGACAAAATCTTTTCTAAATCCCATATTCTACCTCCATATATTCAATAATTAATAAAGAAATTTCCTTTAAGTATTTTATATTAATTTAATTATATATCACTTAATTAATTTAATCAAGTATTTTCATTCTATTTACTATTTTCGTGATTTTTAACAATTTTACATTCTGTTCTTTGGTTAAAAAGTAGTTTTTCAAAGTGTTTTAGTTAATTTAACTCGATTTTACCCGTACAGACTTCTTGCACACTATATCTCCAGATACAACCTGGATTCCTTTCTGGTACTTTTTATGGTTAATTTTACGTATCAGTGTTCCCACACACACATCTGCCATAGTTTCCATATCTACTTTATAGGTGGTAATTCTGTTTCTGTCCATTCCCAGAGGCAGAAAATCATCAAACCCTGCTATTGATATATCCCTTGGAATTTCATATCCTCTATCTTCAAGATTCTGAATGACAATACTTGCCGTCAAATCGCAATTACATACCAATGCATCTAATTCCCTGGTATCTTCTAAAATAACATCAAAATTTTCCCCCTGTCCATTGCGGTCCGGGATTTCCCAGATATCCATATATTCTATGTTATTTTCCCGTAAGGCTTTACGGTACCCCCAGTAACGGTCAGTAATGCTTGAAGTTGCTTCCACACTGCCAACAAACCCAATGTTCCTGTGTCCATTCCCTATAAGATAGCTGGTCATCATATAAGCACCCCTGTATCCATCAGAAA
>CAJTXH010000078.1 GCA_910580005.1 uncultured Lachnospiraceae bacterium
AGGAATGTCAAGATAATGGCACACTTTAGGCAGTTCTTTTATTGTTTCAATAAGGCTGTCTGTTATTTCTTCAGGGTAACAGTATAAAATCCTTATCCACTTAAGCCCGTCTATCCCGGAAAGTTTTCTTAACAGTTCTGGCAGGCTTTTCTTTCCATAAATATCTTCACCATAAAGTGTTGTTTCCTGTGCTACAAGAATAATCTCCTTTATCCCATTTGCTACAAGGTTTTCTGCCTGTTTTACAAGGTTCTCCACAGGTACGCTTCTGTAACTGCCCCTTACTTTTGGAATAATGCAGTAAGTACAGCATTTATTACAGCCTTCTGCGATTTTAAGGTACGCATGGCCTCCGCCATTCATTGCCTCCCTGTTTATATATGGCTCTGGAAGGTAATTAATGCTTTTAAGTTTTTCTATAGGCAGTTTTTCCTTGGAAGCTGCTTTATTTAGCGCACTGTTAATAGTTCCTGCAAGTTCTTCATAAGCTGTTGTGCCAATAATCATATCAACTTCTGGCAGTTCACTCTTTATTTCCTCATGGTAACGCTGGGCAAGGCAGCCTGCTGCTACAAGCAGCCTGCACTTCCCTTTCTCTTTATAAGCTGCCATTTCAAGAAGCGTATTTATACTCTCTTCCTTTGCATCACCAATAAAACAGCATGTATTTACCACAATAACATCTGCTTCATCTGCATTATATATTATATTATACCCTGACTGCCTTAATGATGTTACCATCATCTCACTATCAACCAGGTTTTTATCACATCCAAGTGAAATAAAACAAATATCCACGCTGATAACCAGCCTTTCTGATTTAATCTTTAAGTTTTAATCCAGCAGAATAAACGCAGTTATTCATAAGCATTGCAATGGTCATAGGCCCTACACCACCTGGTACTGGCGTTATTGCCCCTGCCTTTTCCACTGCACTTTCAAAGTCAACATCACCACAGAGTTTGCCGTTCTCATCCCTGTCCATGCCTACATCAATAACAGTAGCGCCTTCTTTAATATAATCTGCTGTAACAAATTTTGCCTTTCCTATTGCTACAACAAGGATATCTGCCCTTCTTGCTACTTCTTTTAAATCTGCTGTATGTGAATGGCATACTGTAACTGTCCCGTTTTCACGTAATAAAAGCATGGCAACAGGTTTTCCTACAATATTGCTTCTGCCAATAATAACACATTCCTTGCCATCTATCTGTATATTATAACGTTTTAAAAGTTCTATAATTCCGGCTGGAGTGCATGATACAAAGCCTGGCTCACCTATGCTTAACGCCCCGACGCTCTGCGGATGGAAACCATCTACATCCTTTGCAGGGCTGATTGCCTGTATAATCTTGTCCTCATTAATATGCTTTGGAAGCGGAAGCTGTACAAGTATGCCGTCCACATCATCCCTGTCATTAAGTGAATATACAAGCTTAAGAAGTTCCTCTTCTGTAGTTTCCTCTGGTATCTCATATGCAAGTGAACGTATGCCTGTATATTCACATGCCTTCTTCTTATTGCCTACATATACAGTAGAAGCAGGGTCATTCCCAACCTGTATGACAGCAAGTGTTGTTTCTATTCCTTTTGCCTTTAAAGCTGCAGTCTTTTCTTTTACTTCGTCTTTTATTTCCTGGGAAACTTTCTTTCCATCTATAATAATTGCCATAAATTTCCTCCTGAATTATAAATTTTACAAAATAATACTTTTGCTTATACATTAAATATACTGCCGCCTACAAACTCACGCAACAGCGAATTTTTAGGTATATCCTGGCTGTTTATCCCTATAAAATAATCAAGGAATTTTAAAAACCTTTTTGCCTCTATATACTCTGGCACATCTTTTGGTATTCCAAATAAAAGCCCTTCTGCATATGGTTTTAAAACTGCCAGTTCGTATATAAGTGATGAATTAAACATTACATCTGCTTCTTCCTGGAATGGGAATATATACCTGTCCTCTCCTCTCCTTACAGAAGGCCACATTGCTATTGTATGTGCAGCATCTGTGCCCCTTGTGCGTGCATCCCTTACCATCCTTCTTATAAGCCTGCCATCTGTTGTGGAAATCCTGTTATGCTCATCAATATTTAATTGTGCAAGTGCACTTATATATATTTTAAATTTGCTTTCCTTTGGCAAAGAATGTGAAAGTGCATCGTTAAGCCCGTGTATACCCTCTATTACAAAGATATCATCATGCCCGAGTTTCATAAAGTTTCCTTTATATTCACGCTCCCCTTTAAGGAAATTAAACTCTGGAAGCTCTGCTGTGCCACCGTTTAACATTGTTACCATATCTTTGTTAAAAAGTTCTATATCTATTGCACCAAGGCACTCAAAATCATATTTGCCGTTTTCATCTTTTGGTGTATCTTTCCGGTCTTTAAAATAATTGTCAAGTGATATTAGCTGCGGCCTTATGCCAAATGTCTGGAGCTGCACTGACAGCCTGTGTGAGAATGAAGTTTTGCCAGAAGAAGAAGGCCCTGCTATCATTATAAACTTTTTGCTTTTGTCCGATGCTATGGTTTCTGCTATCTTGGCAATTTTTTTCTCCTGTAACGCCTCCTGCACAAGTACCAAATCCATTGCCCCGCCCTGGGATATAATTTTATTTAGTGCCCCAACAGTATCTGCGCCAGCCATTCTGCCCCATCCGCTTGACTCCTGTAATGTCCTGAAAAGCTTTGGCTGGGGCTTAAACACGCTAAGCACATCAGGTGTCTTCCTGTTTGGCATATTTATAACAAACCCTTTGTCATAAAGCTGCAGGCTAAAATACTTTAATATGCCTGTGGACGCTGGCATATACCCATAATAATAATCCTCAAAACCATCCAATGTGTATATATTTACCTTAGACACACGCCTGTACTCAAAAAGTTCTTTCTTGTCATGCATCCCATAATCTTCAAAAATGCTTATTGCATCTTCTGTATCAATAGAACGCTTTCCTATTGGCAAATCCTTTTCCACAAGCACATGCATTCTTTCCTCTACATCAAGAAGCAGCTTTTCTGTAAGCTCTATGCCCTCAGTTTCACAATAAATGCTATCACTTATTGCATGTTTTACAAATATGTTTTTAAGGCTTTCCCCAGCTATATCATAAAATGCCTTTAACATAAGCAGCGTTACACCTCTTATATAAGTTTTATGCCCACTATCATATGATGTATCTAAAAAAGCCACTTCACAGTCCTGTGTTATGCGCTTGTTAAGCTCCATAAGCTTACCGCCACACCTTGCAAGTATTATATCATATTCATATATATGCTTGTATTCTTCTGCCAGCTCCCCATATGTAATATTGTTGCCATACTCCTTTGCCACACCATTTACCTTAACTTTTACCATTAATTATGCACCACCCTTCTTTATTTTAAAAAGAATACCCTTTATCATATTGTACTCTTTTAAAAGTGTGCTTTTCCTCTCTTCCTGTGCCATGCTTTTATTATCCCCCTGCTGCCTGAAACCATCTAATACAGACTTTATGCGTTTCTGCTCTTTAACCAGAAATTCTGCTAAAACGGGGTTTTTGTTATTTATTAAATACTCACCATATATATAACCGGCTCTGCCCCTATACCGTTCTTTTCCTGGTACAGCCCTTATAACCACATAAAATTTGCCATGCTCTTTTACCATGTCCTCATGCACAATTTTAAATCCGTTTCCATGCAGGAAATGGCGTACAAGATATATTTCTGACTGTGGCGAAAGCACAAGCTCTTTTGCAGATTTAGTTACACTAATGCTGTCTTCTAGTATTTTTGTAATAAGTGCACCGCCCATGCCACTTATTAAAATTGTATCTGCCACGCCTTCTGGAAGCTCCTTTGCGCCATCTGAAAGCCTTGTTACAATACAGTGTGAAAGCCCTGCCTCTTCTATATGCTGCTTTGCCCTTTTTAAAGGTTCTTTGTTAATATCCATTGCAATAGCGCCTTTTGCAAGTTTCCTTTCTATAAGGCATATTGATGTAAATGCATGGTCACAGCCAATATCTGCCACTATACCGCCAGATTTTACATTAGAAATAATGCATTCAAGCCTTTCAGGTATTTTTATATTATTCAAGGTAATCCTTAAGCTTACGGCTGCGGCTGGGATGTCTTAATTTGCGCAGTGCTTTGGCTTCTATCTGGCGGATGCGCTCACGTGTCACCTTAAATTCCTTGCCAACTTCTTCCAGTGTCCTTGCACGCCCGTCCTCAAGCCCGAAACGCAGTTTTAAAACTTTCTGCTCTCTTTCAGTAAGTGTTCCAAGCACTTCCTCAAGCTGCTCCCTTAAAAGGGTAAATGCCGCAGCTTCTGCTGGCACTGGTACATTGTCATCTTGTATAAAATCACCAAGGTGGCTGTCTTCTTCTTCGCCAATAGGAGTTTCAAGGGAAACCGGTTCCAGGGAAATCTTCTGTATTTCACGCACTCTGTCTACAGGCATATTCATATGTTTTGCAATTTCTTCAGGATATGGCTCACGTCCGAGTTCCTGCAAAAGCTGTCTCTGGACTCTTACAAATTTATTGATTGTTTCAACCATATGGACAGGAATACGTATAGTCCTTGCCTGGTCTGCTATGGCTCTTGTAATAGCCTGGCGTATCCACCAGGTAGCATAAGTACTGAACTTAAATCCTTTTCTATAATCAAATTTCTCTACTGCCTTAATAAGCCCTAAATTTCCTTCTTGTATTAAATCCAGGAATAACATGCCACGCCCGACATACCTTTTGGCAATGCTTACAACAAGGCGGAGGTTTGCTTCTGCAAGCTTTTTCTTGGCTTCCATATCACCTGCTTCCATCCTGTTGGCAAGCTCAACCTCTTCCTCCGCTGAAAGCAGCGGCACTTTTCCTATTTCTTTTAAGTACATGCGTACAGGGTCTTCTATGCTCACACCGTCAGGAACTGACAAATCAATATTTTCTATCTCCTCTTCATCAGGCACTTCCCCACTTGCTTCAAGCTCAAGTATCATATCGTCATCTGTATCCTTGTCATCAGATATCCTTAAGACATCCACTCCGCTTGCTTCAAGAAATTCTATTACTTTTTCAGTCTTTTCCTCATCCAGTTCCACATCTGCAAGGAAATTATTTATCTCCGCAAGCTCAAGCACATTCCTTTTGCTTTTTGCAAGTTCTTTAAGTGCTATAAGCTTTTTTTGAAATCTCTTCTTTTCCTCCTCAGCCGCCTCTGGATTTTTCCTTGCAGCAGCTTTTGTGGATTTTGTGCCCCTGCTCTGTACCCTCTTTTTATTTCCAGCAGCAGCCTTTTCAGTCGTACTATTTGCTTGTTTTTTAATATCTTTTGCTGGTTCTCTTCCTGTTGCCATAGTGTTCCTTCCTTTCTTATCCTTACGCTATACTTTAACCATCTTTCAGATAAATATGCAATTTTGCTGGTGTTTGCAGCGCTTTCTTCTCTTGTATAAGGCTTTTTAACTCATTAATGTCTGTAAGCTCCCTTGTACGTTTATCTATGCTGTACTCTTTTATGCGTATTACCAGTTCATTAAGCGCTTTTTCAAGTTCTTCATCACCCAGCCCGGCAGCAAACCCTGTCTGGAACATATCTGCCACTGTATTTTGTACATCTGCTTCACTAAAATTATTTATAATCCTTGCTGGCACAAGTTCTCCAGCGGCAAGCTGCCTGTAAAGCATCTGTGCCACCTGCCTGTAAGGCTCTCCAAAATAATCTTCTTCCCTCACAACCTCTTTTACCTGGGCAAATATGCCAGGCCTTTCTACCATTAATGAAAGCAGAAGTTTATATGAATACCCTATCCCCTGGTTCTTTGTAATATTAACTGCCCTTCTGGCATAATTTCCAGGCGCTGCCGCCCCCTGGTTTCCTGCCATGCTTGTCCCATAGCGGACTACAAGGCTTTTTAAATCATCACGCCGCAGGGAATATTTTGCTGCCACTGCTTCAAGGTAATTTTCACGCTGTACTTTGTCCTCAAATTCCAGAAGCATTTTTGCAACAACATGGTAAAATTTTGTATTCTGTTCCGGGTCAGCAGTATCATATTCTTTTCTTGCAATGCCAGTTTCAAAAAAGAAGCTGTTCTCTGCACTGTCCATGCGCTTTTTAAATTCGTCCGCCCCAAGCCCTTTTATAAATTCATCCGGGTCTTTGTAAGGCTCCATATGGATAATACGGGCATTAATGCCTGCCTGCCTTAACATTGGCACTGCCCTTAATGCGGCTTTCTGTCCTGCCTGGTCACTATCATATGTAAGAAGCACCTCATCTGTATATCTCTTTATAATTCCAGCCTGCTGTATTGTAAATGCAGTCCCAAGCGATGCAACTGCATTAGAAAACCCTGCCTGGTGTAACGCAATTACATCCATATACCCCTCACAGAGTATCATATTCTTATTCTTCCCAAGCTTTGCATAATTAAGCCCAAAAAGATTCCTGCTTTTGTCAAACAGCTTTGTTTCTGGAGAATTAAGGTATTTAGGCTTTGCGTCACCCATAACCCTGCCGCCAAAACCTATAACCCTGCTGTTTACATCCATTATTGGAAATATAACCCTGTTAAAAAACTTATCATAAACAGAACGCTCATCCATTTTAAAAAGCCCTGTTTCTTTAAGAATGTCATCCTTGTAACCTTCGTGCCTAAGAAACTGGTAAAGGCTGCTTCCACCCTGGCCAGCATACCCAAGCCCGAAATGCCTTATTGTTTCATCAGAGAGCCCTCTTGATTTAAGGTATCCATAACCAGCCTTTCCTTGTGGCGATTTAAGCATTGCATAATAATAGCCGCCTGCTTTCCTGTTTATTTCAAGAAGCAGCATCCTTATGCTTTCCTGCTCCTTATGCCGGCCGTCCGGTTCAATGCTTTTAAGCGTTATCCCTGCCCTGTCTGCAAGTGACTGTAGTGCTTCAGGAAATGTATAATTTTCATATTCCATAACAAATGTTATTACATTACCTCCTGCACCACAGCCAAAACATTTATACATCTGCCTCGCCTGGTTTACAGAAAAAGAGGGGGTTTTTTCATTATGGAATGGGCATAAACCCATATAACTGCCGCCAGAATGTTTAAGTTTTACATAACTGCCAATAACATTTACTATATCATTAGCCGCCCTTACTTCCTCAATCTGTTCCTCCGTATACCACGGCATAAACCACACCCCTTTCCATATAATTACTGTCTGCAAGCGGCATATGCAATAATTAGCCAGAAACCCATCTAATATATTTATTCGACGCCAGTTCCCTATTTCCTTTATTTATTAAAATTTATTTTATAAATATTATATATGGATTATTTCCGTAAATAAAAAACCACCAGCAAAATTGCCAGTGGTTTTAATTCTTTGCCAGATACTGCATAACCATATGCCGCTAAAAGCACTATTTCTTAACTTTTACCGTTTTAGCTGCACCCTTAGCCTTAACTATCTTCTTATATGCCTTAACTTTGTTCTTTGGCACTTTGAATGTAGCCTTTTTATTAATTCCCTTAAATGCATTAGCGCCTACTTTTTTAGCTGTAAGTTTCTTCGTCTTGATTACAATGCTCTTTAAATTCTTGCATCCTTTAAATGCAGCCTTGCCAATCTTGTTTACATTAGCGCCAATAGTAACTTTCTTAAGCTTCTTATTGTTCTTAAAAGCATTCTTTGCAATAGAAGTTACTTTGTAGTTCTTTCCACTGATTTTAACAGTTGCAGGAATTACAATATTCTTTACATTCTTCTTGCCGCTTGTAAACTGTACTGCCCTTGTGCCTGATACAGATGTAACCTTGTATTTTGAGCTGTTTACAGTAACCTTCTTGCCAACTTTAATCTTCACATCAGGTGTCTTTGTTACATCTGGTTTACTGCTTGTGCCAGGTTTTGCTGTTTCTGAAGGAGAAGCAGAAGTACCAGGTTTTGCTGAAATGCCAGGCTCTGCTGAAGTACCAGGCTCTGCTGAAGGAACTGCAGAAGCAGATGGTGCAGGAGTCGCAGAAGCATCAGGAGTTGCAGAAGGTGAAGGTGTTGGGGTAGATGCACTGCCGCCACCGCCAAAAACAGAAGGCGGATTTTTGCCTGGTTCTTTTGTTGCTGGTGTTGTTGTTGCTGTTTTTACATCTTCATAAGAAAATACATATGTAGAAAACATCCCGCTTTCAAATGTAATATTACCATCTTCATATTTACATTCTATTCTCTCTACAGTATCACCATGTAACCTCACTACAAAGTACTTTCTTTCATAACCATTGGCAGGTTCACCATTAAATCCATTACCAAAAATTCCTGTAGCTTTTATAGAAATAGTTACTGTTTTATTCAGTTCATCCACTTTAACCCTTGCAATTTCATTGCCATTTTTATCCTTACATATAGCGGTTAATGAAATATCAAGGACTTTTGCCCTGTCCTTTGCTTCTTTATCCTGGGATTTAGACGCAACGGCATCTTTTCCTTTTGTTATTTCAGTTTCAGTAATTCCTGCACTTGTTACACTTAATGAAACAGCAACTGTTCCATTATCTCTGAATGCAGCTTCAACTTCCTTTTTAAGCGCAGCATCTGTTAATGCGCTAAAAGCAGCCTTAAGGCCACTCTCAACATCTTGTATAGATGCTATATCTAATGTTGCCGTACCAACATTATTTTTTGGATTAGTTTCATCTTTAACTTTAGCTGCTTCAGCTTTAGCAGATATCACTATTTTTGTATCTGCTTTAAATTTGCTGACAGATACTTTATAAGCATTTTCTACTAACTTTGTTTCTGGGGTAAGTGTTGCACTTCCTTCAGTTTCCAATTTAACTTCTGGATAAGCACCTTCTTTAAAATAACAATCTTTATCTGGTGATATTTTAATAATAAGAGTATCATCAGCCTTAACAGTTTTTCCACTTTCAAATTTACCACCAGATTGTAAAGTAACTTCAACACTAGCATTTTCTACATTATCATCACTGTATTCAACTTTAAATGTACCAGTTTCAGGTGTTTTGCTTTTAGCTTCGCCACTTATTAAAACTTCTACATCCTTATCTGCAACTATAGTACCTGTATAAACCATCTTATCAGTACTATTAAGTTTAACTGCTTTTTCGTTCACTTTTACTTCAGGGGCTGTATCAAATACTTTATCATCAATTGCTTTAATTTTAAGAGAGATTTCAGTATCTTTATCTACCTCTACTGACTTCGATGATGTTATAATAGTATCTTTCCCCACTTTAGCTTCAAAACCAGCCCCTTTAAGTGTTGAAGAAAATCTAACATTAACCTTTTCAGCAGTATTAACTTTCTCTCCATTATCCAGAATTATTGCTACTTCAATATCATTATCACTTGCAATCCCTTCAACAGAAATCACAGCACCAGTAATATTTTTAGAAGTACCTGCTATAGATGGACCTGTTGCTACTAAGGAAGCTTTTGCAATTACACCTTCACTTAAATTTGATGGTGATACTGCAGTTGCATTACCAGAACCATTTGTCTTTTCCCTTATTACAACAGATGCACTTGTTGTTACTTTACCATCTTTGCTTTTTATAGATATACTTCCTAAACTTACTGGTTCACCTTTGAATTCTTCTTCCTGTCCTTCTACATTTTCAAAGTCAAAACCATTTTCTGGGGCTACTATAACTGAAGCTGTAGTTGCTTCGTTTCCTTTAGTTGCACCACCTGTTACTGTTTCAACATACTTTACATATTTTCCAGCTTCTGCTTCAACATTAACATATATTTTACTATCATTGCTAGCAGTCTTTGTACTTCCTGCTTTTACAACTGGTGATGCTGGTAATAATGAAATCACCATTGCCAGTGCCATAAAGAAACTAATCTTGCGCTTTGTCTCTTTTGTCTGTTTAAAAAACTTCATAAAAAAACATTCTCCCCTTTCTTTCCATAAATGTTATTGATTATTAATTTTATATATACCAATTGTAAAGCGCAGAATATCTCTATCACAACCTTAAAAGCGCAGGCAAAAGCGTTAAGGTTTATTTCTAAATGCAGTATCTTTAAAAATGATATTCCTTGCTTTACAACTGATAACTAAATTAGATAAGCCGTCAGGCTCTCTGCCATTTATACCATATCCAGAAAACAAAGCATTATAAAATAAGGGGTTAATCCTTATTATGCCTTTATTACTTCGTGAAGATGGCAGCTTCACGAAAGATTTTTAATGCATAAAATTGTAATATAAACCTATATTATAAGATTTCTAACAACATTACTTAAAGTAAAAAGGCATTTTTTACTGCTTAAATTATGGCAAAAAACAGCTTGTTTTTGTATATTTTTTCCATTTAGACATTTGACGGCTTATTTGACGGCTCTCAGATAAAATTAAAGATAATTTTAACAATTTTTTAAAAAAATATTCTTTTCCACCTATTGACAAACTGCCATTTTAAGCATATAATCCAAAACACAGTCCAGAGGTGAAATCTTTCGTGAAGCTGCCATCTTCACGATTTTTTTTGTTATTTTTATCCATAAATCTTTTTTAAATATACTGGAAACCCTTGTTTTTCCAGTATTTTCTAATTAACACAAATTTTTACCATTATAATAGTGTACAACCTTTTGACGGCTTAAAAATAAAATCCATAAAAAACAAAGCTCCATAATAACAAATTTTCTTTAATGCACCAGGTTACGTCCGTTTTATAAAAATTTCCAGTTATCCTGTGTTTGTGTAAAAACGGACGGTTTCTGTGCCAGAGCCAGAATATTCCGTACAGGGGCACGCTTCCGCTGTTTTAGTAACAGTGGCCATACGCAATGGCGCATAAAATCCCTATGTTACAAAAAAAATTATCATTTTTTTGTAACATTGAAGACGGGATTTAAACGCCGGCAACCAGCAGTATGCACAAATATAAAAGTTATTTGAACAGACATAATTTACATTTAAGATAACTGGAAATTATATTTTAAGGGTTTATTTTGCTGTTTTTACTTATAGCTTGTATTTTTCACTTGTTGTTATATAAATAATGTTCCTGTATCTTCTGTCTGTGTGGATAACCTGCCACACAACATAATTTCTAGTTACAACTCTGGACTTTGCCAGTAAACAGCAGGTTTCCAGTGTCCAGTTAAATATTACATGACATGGGCACTTTAGCCCCGTTGGCGTTTAAATCCCGTACTCAATGCCACATTTTTTTGTGGCATAGGGATTTTATGCGCCATTACGTGGGCTGACGTAGCGGAAGCGTGCCCTGGAGTGTAATATTTAACTGGACACGGAAACCCTGCGTCTGCTTGCAAACACAAAATAACTAGAAATTTATTAAACGGACGTGGCACCAGGTAAATAATATTGGATTTATTACCATATATATGTTAAAATACCTGTACAACAAATACATTTTACATGTTTGCTGTATATGGAAATTGAAAAACTCAGGACTTTTGCAATTATTTCACACCCTGATGCTGGCAAAACAACTCTTACTGAAAGAATTGTACTGCTGGCATGTATGAAATATAGGTTAAGGACGGGCAAAAAATCATGCATAAATATTTCATAATATAAAAATATGCGTAAAATATGCATATTTTTATATTATGTAGTAAAACTGCATAATTAAAAAAGAGGACTTTAATATGAATTATGTAGCAATTATTGGTGATATAAAAAGTTCAAAGACAATTAATAAACGTAACCAGATACAAGAAAAACTAAATATTATTTTAAAACATATAAATGAAACTTATTCCCCAGATATTGCGGCAAAATTCATTATTACATTAGGAGATGAGTTCCAGGGGCTGCTTAAAAATTATGACCATATACTAGATATAGCCAAATATATTCAGCGTGAAATGTATCCTGTAAATTTACGTTTTGGAATAGGATTTGGTAAAATATATACAGATATTTTTTGTGAAGCTGCTATAGGTTCTGATGGTCCAGCTTATTATGCAGCCAGGGAAATGGTAAAACAGCTTCGTGAACAAGAGAAAAAATTAAGGAAACAGACTGCTGATATACAAATTTCAATATATAATGCCAAAAGCTTTGAAATTGTAAAGATTAATACAATCCTTACACTTATGAAAATAATAGAAAATGGATGGTCGGAAAAGCAAAGACTTACAATCTGGGATATGGAAATAAATGGAGGCAGCCAGGAAGAATGTGCAAAACGCCTAGATACTACGCAGTCTACAGTTGCACGCAGACTAGCTGGTGGCAATTATTTAACATATGAACATGCAGGAAATGTAGCCAGAAAAGCATTAATCCAGCTAGGAGAACTTCAAAAATGATAACTAAATATTTATTAATTTTTGTTACAGGATACTTGCTTGGAAATTTCTACTTCTACAATGAAAATACTGTTAAATATAAATATGATAAAAATGAAAAATACAAAAATGTATTATTACACTCTCTAAGATATTATATCATAAATATATTTGTTATATTACCTGTTTTAAGCCTGGATATGCTTCTTGCTGCTACATATATAGCTTTAACACATTTTATAATAGACACTGTAAAATATATTTATTTAATAAATTCAAAAAACATCAAAAAAATAAGAGTGTTTGTTACCAGCCAATGTGCACATTTAGCAAGTATATTAATATTGGCTTATATTATGGATTGCTGGAATTTTTCAATAGGACATATAAGAATTGTGGACAATATCTTAAACACATATGGATTTAATCCAGAAAAACTTATAAGATGGATACTGGCAGTATTATTTATTCACGAACCTGTAAATAATTTTATACAAATTTTTCTTGATGACTACAAGCCAGGCAAGAAAGATAAAATAATAATTAAAACTGACAATAAAGCAGGAAGAAGAATTGGAACAATTGAACGGCTAATAATGATTATTTTCTTATCAACGGACCAGTATACTGCTATAGGATTTATACTTACTGCAAAATCTATTGCCAGATATGATAGAATTACAAAAGATGAAAAATTTGCAGAATATTATTTGCTTGGAACATTAATTAGTACATTGTGTGTAATTGTATGCAGAAAAATAATTTTAATATAAAATGACTTGCCAGAGATGAAAGCATAGAAACCAAAGCTTCCACATGGGTCCGACAAGTTTCCAGAACCACTCTGGATTATGATATAGATAACCAATCCTGCCAGGAGTAGTGTCCAGACAGTAGCCATACTTTTTATAATCAAAAGGTCTCATTGCTTCCTCTATTCTGCGGTTTTCCTGTTCATACTGATGGGTACTGGTGGTAATAACCATTTATAAGTTTATCCTGGCACATGAAACCTGTCATCATACACGTCTGTTTCATAAACCAGCAGTATGCACAAATATAAAAGTTATTTGAACAGCCATAATTTACATTTAAGATAACTGGAAATTTATTAAACGGACGTGGCACCAGGTACTTCAATTAGTCTTTTGGACATATTATAAAAAATCTGCTATACT
>CAJTXH010000079.1 GCA_910580005.1 uncultured Lachnospiraceae bacterium
CCGTGTTCCGCCGCCGGAATATTGGATTTATCTTTCAGGCATTTAACCTTGTTCCTGAACTGACAGTGGAGCAGAATATTATCTTTCCAGTACTTTTGGATTACCGGAAGCCAAATAAAAAATATTTGGAGGATTTATTGGATATATTAAATTTGAAGGAACGCCGGAATCACTTACCCAGCCAGTTATCCGGTGGGCAGCAGCAGAGGGTGGCAGTTGGACGTGCTCTGTTTACCCGTCCGTCTTTAATACTTGCAGATGAGCCGACAGGAAATTTAGACTCGCAGAATACCAGTGAAGTTATTACGCTGTTAAAAGAAGCTTCAAGGAAGTATGAGCAGACGATCATTATGATTACACACAGCCGCAGTATTGCACAGATGGCAGACCGTATCCTGCAAGTGTCAGATGGAGAACTTACTGATTTGGGGAGGTGCAAGGAATGAAAAGCTATTTAAGCCTTGTATCTATTTCAGGAAAGGTGCGGAAACGGCAGAACCGTATGACAATTTTCTGCATTATCATTTCCGTATTGCTTGTAACTACGATTTTCAGTGTGGCGGATATGTTTATTCGGGCAAAAAGTGAGGAACTGCAGAACAAGCATGGAAACTGGCATATCCAGTTGGAAAATATCCCAAAGGACATAGCAGAAGAAATCAGCCAGCGTCCGGATGTTGCCGCCACCGGCTGGTCGGAAACATTTAACACAGACGCAGACCAGCCTTATTATATAGGGGAGAAAAAAGCTGCATTATACGGTGCTGACAGTATTTATCTGGCAGAGCTTACCAATGCCCTTGAAGAAGGAGGTTTGCCGCAAAGTGACAATGACATTATGCTTAGTTCCAATGCGAAGCTTGCGTTAGATGTAAAGATTGGTGATCATGTGACAGTAAAGACACCTTCGGGAAATACGGATTTTACGGTATGTGGTTTTGGGTCAGATGACGCAGAAATTTATCAAGGGCAGACCTATCTGGTTGCTGTATATATGACACGGGATGCGTATATTTCAATCATGGAACAAAACAGTATTCCGGTTAACCCGGTCTGTTATATTCAATTTCAGGATGTGTCAAAAGCATCTGGTGCAATTGCGGAAATCAAACAACAGTATAACCTGCCAGAGGAAAATATTTCGGAAAATACTGCAACTATGGGTATTGCTGGACAAAGCAGCAATGAATCCGTGAAGAATATATACGGATTGGCGGCAGTTTTGTTTATTTTAGTGCTGCTGGCCGGCATACTGATGATTTCTGGCAGTATGAACAGCAATGTAGCACAACGGACAAAATTCTTTGGAATGATGCGATGTATTGGCGCAAGCCGCCAGCAGGTTATCCGGTATGTACGGCTGGAAGCGTTAAATTGGTGTAAAACGGCTGTGCCTGTTGGGTTAATCATAGGTACAGCAGCCGAATGGGGCATTTGTGCATTGCTCCATTATGGAGTTAGCGATGAATTTGCCACTATGCCAGTATTTGCCCTTAGCCCTGTTGGACTGGTTAGTGGGGCAATGGTTGGAATTGTAACTGTCCTGATGGCGGCGCAGTCTCCTGCGAAACGTGCGTCTAAAGTTTCTCCGGTGACAGCGGTTTCCAGCAGTCCGGATACGGCGCTTTATGTACGGCATGCAACGAAACGGAGTATTAGAAGGGTTGAAAGGACATTGGGCGTTCATCATGCAACGGTATCTAAGAAAAACTGGTTTTTACTGACAGCCAGCTTTTCACTCAGCATTATATTATTTCTTTGTTTTTCAGTAGGGTTGGAGTTCGCACAGGGGCTGCTTCCATCTATGCAGTCATGGCAGCCGGATATTACCCTTACCGGTTATAGAAATGAGCGTGTATTGGATCAGAGTTTAAGTGATACCATCAGTGGGGTTACTGGTGCAGGGCATGTCTGGGGCAGTTCCTATATGGGGAATGTTCCGGTTACTTCTTCACGGCAGGGCATTGACCATGTAAATATAAACTCATATAGCCAGTATCTGCTGGACTGCACAAAGGATAGCCTTGTGCAGGGAGATTTGTCGGAAATCTATGGGGACAGTGGCAAGGTTATAACTGTCCTGAATGAAGATAATCCTATAAAAGTTGGAGATACCATTCAGATAGCGGGACATGAAATTGAGGTTTCATGTGGTATATCCAGTGGGCTTTATCCCAGCGAATATAGTGTAATCTGTTCACAGGAAACTTTTACCCGGCTGACAGGAGAACAGAATTACAGTATGATTGGAATACAATTAAACAGCAATGCTACTGACGAAACTGTAAAACAAATTAACAATCTTACGGGAAGCAATGTTGTTTTTACGGACCATCGTGAAAGCAATCAGAGAGACATGAATACCTATTTGGCTACAAAGTTTCTGCTGTATAGTTTCATGGCAATCATTGCAATGATTACGCTATTTAACATCATAAACAGCATTTCTATGAGTGTAACTTCCCGGATAAAGCAGTATGGGGCTATGAGGGCGGTTGGTATGGATGGGGAACAGCTTGCCAGGATGATAGCTGCAGAAGCTTTTACTTACGCTATTTCTGGTCTTATTGTTGGATGTGGTGCAGGAATTGTTCTAAGCCGCTTTTTGTATGTGAAATTGGTTACACGGTTTTTTGGAATCCAGTGGAGTCTGCCAGTTGTTTTGATTGCTATTATTGTTGTATTCGACATTGTTTCTGCTGTGGCAGCAGTATATGCACCCGTAAAGCGTATTAGAAATATGCCAATTACAGCAACTATCAATGAATTATAATATGAATAAATTATGAAAATTTGCTGCACGACTTATATTGTTTTTATTTACAATAAGGAGGCTGTTATGTGGCAGTTTGCATTTCTTATATTTTTTATTTCAGTTTGCATATTTGCAGGGATTATGCTAAATGATTCCAGAACATTATGGAGTGGAGTTTCATTTTTAATCATGATGATATGCCTGGCAGTATTTCTGGTTTTTGTTTTATACCAATATTCAGAATGGCTGTCAGAGCATGATTTGGTGATTGGAATACTGATTGTTATATTTGTTTTGGTGGCGGGAAGTATTGCTTTGTTTCCAGCAATTTTGATCCTTGTGTTTTTTATAGAAGGGGTAAGAATTATTAAACATGAGGGAATAAAACCGGCAAATCTATTGTCAGTGTTGTTTTCTGTTATGTTGTGTATTTATCTTGTGGCCTGGCCAGTAATTGGAAATTTAGGAAAGAATACATTAGGTACAATACTCTATACAATTATCAGTTTCATAGCAGTATATATATTATCGCTACTGGCAGTGTATTCACTTTCTGCAGTGTTCAATCTTTTTCACCTAAAAAAGAAAAGAAACGCAGATTACATTATTGTGCTGGGAGCGGGAATTATTGGGAGTAAGGTTACACCATTACTTGCAGCACGGATTGAAAAAGGAATAGAATTGCTGCGCTATAATCCAAATGCTGTACTGGTTATGTCTGGTGGGCAAGGTTCAGGAGAGGATATTCCGGAAAGTAAAGCTATGGCAGATTATGCGGTTGATAAAGGGGTAGATGTGGAAAAAATCATTTTGGAACAGAAATCTGTATCCACAGAGGAGAACCTGCGGTTTTCAAGGAAACTGATGAATAAACAGAATCCACAAATTGTTGTTGTCACAACTGCTTATCATATGCTCAGGGCACTAATACTGGCAAAGCGGCAGGGAATAAAATGTGTAGGTTTTGGTGCAAAAACAAAATGGTATTTTACACTAAATGCTTTTATCCGGGAATTTGTTGGATATTTAAAACTGACGTGGAAAAAGCACATTCTTGTGATTGTTGGAATAAATATATGTATTGTAATAGCACTGTATGTATTGTAAATGCAAGCTTCAGAAACTCATCATGCGAAAAGAACATGCATGCGAAACAGTAACTGAACAAAGATACGAATATACATTCCAAGGACACGGTGCTGTTTGTGAAATCCATTGACAGGCTTGGAAGAAATTATACAGACTTAAACGAACAATGGAGGGTTATTACAAAAGAAAAAGGTGCAGATGTTGTGGTTATTGATATGCCATTGCTTGATACAAGGAGGGAAAAGAACCTTTTAGTCACATTTATCAGTGACCTTTTATAAAATCCGGAAAATAATATGGTTTGTTTTTTTCTGTTTTTTTGGTATAATATAAATAAACCAGATATTTTGGAGATTATTATAAATTAGGAGATATAAATGGATATTTTAGAAGGATTAAATCCTGAACAGGAAGAAGCAGTAAAGCATTTTAAAGGCCCGCTTTTAATACTTGCAGGTGCAGGCTCAGGCAAGACAAGGGTGCTTACACACCGTATTGCTTACCTTATAAGTGAGTACCGTGTAAATCCATGGAACATACTTGCGGTTACATTTACAAATAAAGCAGCAGGGGAAATGCGTGAGCGTGTTAATGCAATAGTATCTGGCAAAAACCCACAGGATATATGGGTAAGTACATTTCATTCATTATGTGTACGCATACTACGCAGACATATTGAGGATATCGGGTATACAAGAAGTTTTACAATCTATGACAGTGATGACCAGAAAACACTTATGCGTGAAATAATCAAGTTTTTAAACCTTGACCCTAAGAAGTATAAAGAACGGACATTTTTAAGTGTTATTTCCTCTGCGAAGGATGAACTGGTAACACCAGAACAGTACGAGCTTAATGCAATGGGCGATTTTAATAAGGAAATATATGCACGTGCATACCATGAGTATGAGAAAAGGCTAAAAGATGCCAATGCACTTGATTTTGACGGCCTTATTACTAAGACAATACAGCTTTTCAAGGAAAACCCAGAGGTTCTTATACGTTACCAGAACCGGTTTAAATATATAATGGTTGATGAGTACCAGGATACTAACACTGCACAGTTCCGGCTTATCAATATCCTTGCAAATACAACAGGTGAAGATGGTTCAGTTGAGCATAACCTGTGTGTTGTAGGTGATGATGACCAGTCAATTTATAAATTCCGTGGAGCTAATATACATAATATACTCAATTTTGAACAATCATATCCAGGGACACGTGTAATAAAGCTGGAAGAAAACTACCGTTCCACCCAGAACATCCTTAATGCTGCCAATGCTGTTATACAGAATAATTCAATAAGGAAAGATAAAGCCCTTTGGACACAGAAAGAAAAAGGGGATTTAATTTACTTTAACCGTTTTACAAACGAATACGAAGAAGCATCAGAAGTGGCAGACGCAATAAGTTATGCTGTTTCATCAGGGCAGGCTTCATATAAGGATTTTGCTATTCTTTACAGAACAAATGCACAGTCACGTATTTTTGAAGAAAAGCTTGTAACGGGCAATATCCCTTATAAAATTATTGGTGCAGTTAATTTCTACCAGCGCAAGGAGATAAAGGACCTGCTTGCATACCTGCGTACTATTGAAAACGGAATGGATGATATTTCTGTAAAGCGTATAATAAATGTGCCAAAAAGAGGCATAGGGCTTACAACAATTGACCGTATTTCAATGTATGCAGCAGGCCAGGGCATAAGCTTTTATGAGGCATTAAAGAGATATGAATATATAGACGGCATAAACAGGGGGGCAGCAAAACTACAGTCATTTGCCAGCCTTATAGAGTCATTTAAACGCCATCTTGCAGAAGAGGACAGCACACTTACAGGGCTTTTAAATGAAATAATTGAAGAAACAGGATATATCAGGCTGCTTGAAGAAGAAGACACAGAAGAGTCCCTTGGACGTATTGAAAATATCGAAGAACTTTTAAATAAAATTGCTGCATATGAAGAAAGCTGCACAGATAAACCAACACTAAGCGGTTTTCTTGAGGAAGTGGCACTTGTTGCAGATATTGACAATGTAAACGAAAGCAATGACCTTGTACTGCTTATGACGTTGCATAGTGCTAAAGGGCTTGAATTTCCATATGTGTATATTACCGGGATGGAAGATGGCATATTTCCTGGTTATGGGGCATTAATAAGCGATGAGCCTGAAGAAATGGAAGAGGAGCGCAGGCTATGCTATGTAGGCATAACAAGGGCAAAAGAAAAGCTTTCACTAAGCTGTGCCGTAAGCCGTTTCCGCAATGGGGAACAGCAGTATAACCCACCATCACGTTTTATAGATGAAATCCCACGTTATCTTATAAAACAGAGCACAAGTCCATCTGGTTTTTCATATTATAAACTACAAGACAATAACAACAATATATACAATAACAGCAGTATGTATAAGAAACCAGAAAGCAGCCAAAGCACTTTATGGAGCCCATCAGCAGAAAAAACTGTTAAAAAGCAGAGCCAGCAGAAGGCAGGCAGCACAGGCCAGCTTTTTGCAGATAATCCGTTTATAACAAAAGGGATTTCATTATACCAGAAACCAGCAGGAAAAAATACTGGCAATAAAAGCAGTGTTTCCTCTTCTGGAAGTCCAGGTTATAAAGAAGGTGACAGGGTAGTGCACTCTAAATTTGGTGAAGGTACAGTAAAAACCCTTAATGGAAGGGCAGGAGATTTTGAAGTCTGTGTAGAATTTGACAATGGTTATACCCGTAAAATGATAGCTTCTTTTGCAAAATTAAAAAAAATATAGATATTATGTCTATTATATGTTATACTTTTTAAGAGTAAATTATTAAAGAAAGGTGGAATAACATTATGCA
Organism: uncultured Lachnospiraceae bacterium; assembly: GCA_910580005.1. Lineage (GTDB taxonomy): Bacteria > Bacillota > Clostridia > Lachnospirales > Lachnospiraceae > Butyribacter. Next base: position 6,686 of record CAJTXH010000079.1, read on the forward strand.
CGTAAACTCAAAAATCGAGGAATTATTAAATGCTGCCAAACTCAATGAGCTTTTACACAAAAAAGAGCTTGAAGAAAAGAATAAGAATACAATAGTTATTGTACTGGCAGTTATCGGCGCTGTTGCTGCTATTGCAGGCATTGCATATGCTGTATACAAATACTTTACACCTGATTATCTCGAAGATTTTGACCCTGATGACTATTCAGACAGCTTTGATGATGATTTTATTGAATTTTCAGACAGCAAGCCTGAAGCAGAAGATTAATTTTGCATAAAAAATGTACAAATAGCAGTATGCAAATTGCCACTGTATAAGTTTACAGTGGCAATTTGTTATATCATGGCAATTTCTAATTATTTTTCAGGCTTTTTAATAATTCTATGCCCTGTTGTATTACTTTCTGGTATCTTTTTTCATTTACACTTCTAAGCCATGCAATTTTTCCTGAAATCTCAAGCTGTGTCCCAGAAGGTACAGGAACACCTGAATTTTTTAATTTTTGTGCATTGTGTATAGAAGCCTTTAATATTTTAACCCATTTTTTAGGAACACCTATTTCTTCGTTATTAATTACTATGCCAGTAATATACTGCCTGTTATTTTTTCTTAATATATGGGTCTTTTCTTTATTAATATGGAAACCTTCTTCTTCAATAATTTTATTAATACTGTTTAAAAAACTGCCTATAGAGAAACTGTCCGTTTCGCCGTTATAGCTGAAACTCATATCATCAGCGTATCTTGTATATGTAAGCCCTGATTTTTTGCATAAACCATTAATACGCTTATCCATCTGGCTGCATATAATATTCGTAATTATAGGGCTTGCCGGAGAACCCTGGGGCAGTATCCTGTCTGATGTTTTTATATATTTTATTTCACCTTTTATTTCAAGTGGCATTCTTTCACAGTAAGTGCAAATCATAGCAAGCAGTGATGATATATAGCCAGAGTAACCAAATGACTGGAATAAGCCTCTTACACGTTCAAATGTAATTGTAGGAAAGAAGTTTTCCAAATCAATATTTATTAACACGCCAGGGCATGCTTTATGTGTCCTGGCACTGGTAATTACAGACTTTGACTTAATAAACCCATGTGCTGATGTAGAAACATCTGCTTTCTGCAATATCTTGTCTAATATCTGCCTCTGTGCTGATTTAAGGTGCGTTTTAGGCGCAGCTATATGGCGTGTCCCGCCATTTTTCTTAGGAACATCAAAGCGGTAATAATTATCAAATGTAATTACATCCCTGTGGTAAACCAGATAACGCAGGATATTGTAATCCATACCCAGGAAACTGGCAAGTTCTTTGTCCGTTTCAATAACAGGCATCTGGTTTTCTTTAAGTTTCTGTATATCCGTTTCTTTCTTTCCTAAAAGGCTGGAATAGCCTCTGCCAATAAACAAAATATTTTCAGCTTTGCGCTTTTTCCATGCTTCAGACTTTAGCTGTTTCAGCCTTTCTCTCTCAGCCTTTCTTTCAGCACGCCTTGCTATGGATTCTTTCATAATCTCCTGGGCAACAACAGCACGGATTTTCTCATAATCCCATGTATCCTGTAATTCTTTTTTCAGAGAAGAAAGCTTTTTTTCAATCTCATGTTTTTCATTATATGCATCAGATATTTTTTCAGAAAGTTTCTGGTATTCACCAAGCAGCCGTTTCCTTTCTTTAAAATCTTCCTCTGTTTCATTTTGCTGGCGTTCATATGGTGTTGGCAGGTTACTTGGCCAAAATCCATATTCCTGCATTTTAAGTAAAGTAAATTCCTTTTTACCCATTTCATTTACTTGTTTTCTGTATTCAGCCTTTGTATCCATTATAGCAACATCTCCATAATATCATTTATTTTATATTCCTTGTCATATTCCAAATCTTTTAACTTCAGTAATTTAAAGGAAGCAACATAAAGTGCAAGAATATGTGCACATGGTTCAGAAATATTTTTTGCACCCCTTTTAAACTTACTGCAGCAGCAGCTTACATTTGTAATCTGTCCATCCTGGTCAATAACAATTTCCGTATTATCAGAAGGCACTAAATGCTTTTTATTTTGGTACTTTGTTGAGAATATGAACTCTTTCCTCCTGGTATATTTCACTGTCATATTGTCAAATATAAGCTTGCTGTATTCCTGTACATCTCTTTCAATATCTGTAATTTCATAAAGTTCCTCTGGAATTGGAACATTACACAGCTGCCTGAAACGCACTTTATCAGTGGCAATATCAAAATACCCTTCGCCACGCCTGAATAACATACCAATGCCAGCTTTAACAGACTGAGCTTTATTATCCTTTATGTCCAGAAGGCTGCCATAAATTTTTTCCATAGATAAACAGCGTTTGTCTTTCATTAACCGGTAAACCTGGTCATAGCACCCCTTGCCTGTAAATCCTGCCATAATATTGAAAGCAGTCCCTTTTACCCAGTCATTTGATGACCATGAAGAAAATCCAATTACCATCTGCATTGTGCCCATATCAGCACGGATAAACTGTGGCATCCCAAACCCCAGCAGGCGTACATAAAATGTCTTTGACAAAGGAATTAACTTTTCAGCTACAAGCCAGCGTCTTCTGCCCCAGATTTTTTCTTCCCTTCTCTTGCTGCCATTATAAACAGCATTTAAAGTAATAACTGTGCCAAAAGGTTCAAATACAATCTGTACCCTTTGCCCGGGTTCTAAAACCCATTTCATATAGCGCGGGCTTTTCTTCTCTTTATGCTTCCTTAAAAATGCACATATATCGTACATGTCAGAAGGTGAAAGCTCTACTTCAATGCCAGATAATGCTGCAGCTGAGGAAACCTGGTTAAAGCCCTTTATCCATGTTTCTGGAAGGTCTATCTTTTTTTCTACATATTCAGGTACAATATCATTATCTATTGTAAAGCCTTCTGGATTAACTGACAGGGTAACATCTGTATAACTGCGGAATCTCTGCATCTCCTTTTCTAGTTTTGCCGAAAAATCAATATTTGTCGTTCCAAGTTTTGGTTCTTGTAACAAATCAAATTCATCCATGGCAACAGACAGGCAGCCATAAACAGACTCATCAATAGAAAATGCCTCAAATGAAACCTGGTCATTATGTACTGTAATTACAGGATCTAATACAAACCATAAACTGTAATCCCTGTCTTTTATAAACTTCCAGAAAGCTCTTTCAATTTTATTATAATCTTTCCAGGTATCATATTCATCAATTTGTTTTTGCAGGTTTTTTTGTATATCAAGCAGTTTTTTTATTTCATTATTCTGGTGTAAAAGCTGGACATCATAAGCGTCCATTTTTTTCTTAAGGGCTTCCCTTACATCTGGCATATATTCTTTATGTGCGTTAACCCGTCTTTCAATCTCCTGGTCAAGCCACTCAAAATATTCAGGACGTTCTTTAGTTTTCTTGCTTGTATCAGAAATAACAATTTCCCTAAGCATAAGCATAGCGTCACGGAATGCTAGCGGATGTTTCAGTTTGCCAGAGAAAGAAACCTTTTCATCACGGGATAAGTCAGGGCTTAAACCTAAAGTAGTTTTATCACCAGACTGCATACACCTGGAAGGGCTTGCATATTTATAATTTACTTCCATAAACTACTGGCCTCCTTTTGGATACTGGCATATGCCACAAGTGCTCTTTCAGAATTTATTTTACTATTTACGCTTCCAATATCAAGCAGTATAGCTTCTATCTCTTCCTTTTTTCCAGGAAAATAATTTAAAAACGCAGGAACAGTATTATATAAATATTCTTTATTTTTAGAAACTTTATTTGGCAGATAAAGCAGCGTTTTAAAATAATAAATATAAAAATCCGGGTTTACATCTTTTAAACTGGTAAAAGCTTTATGGATTTTTTCTGAAAGAAAAGCTTTTACTTCAGTACATGGATGTTCCATCATACGCACAATAAACTGTCCTGGCAATTTATCACCATACCATGCATCAAGCTTTTCAAGCCCGTACTGGTATGCCCTTTCTACTGGGGAATCCAGTAAAAGCATATGCATCTTTTCTCTTCTTCCGGTTTCCATGCCTTCAAAAACAGACTGCGCAGTTTTATTAAGATTATATACATTACATTCAAAAAGAAGCAGCAGGGTTGTTGCTCTTTCTGCAAGCGGTGCCTGGAGCCTGCCTGCTATTTCTCCCAGTGCTTTTACAAGCCCTGGAGTGCCTGTTTCCAGTACAGACACAATAACACTGTCATTTGGAAGGGCATCCTCTTTAACTGATTTGAGCAGTGAAACCTGGTTATATTCCTTTTCTGTAATCCTTCCATGCTGTAAACTGACATTATCCAGCGCATCTTTTAATACATCATATGGCATGGAGAATACAATGCTTTCAGCTGTTCCAAGAAGGAATTCCGGGAATTTGCCAAAATTTAATAACAAAGACAAAAGGTAACGCAGAAATTCCAGTTTTTCCCCTTCTGGTGCAGCGTCCAGCCTGTCTGCTGGATATTGCAGTAATTCCATAACCTGGCTGGAAAGCTTTATATCCTGTTTTCTAAAATCATCACTTCTTCCAGCAAGCGATTTTATAAAAGTGGTATATTCCTGTAATGTAAAATTATTTATATTGTCTTCCAGTACACTGTACCATACTTCTATATTATCTAAAAAAAGAAAACTGGCAATATCCACAGGCTGGAACTTTCCATTTGTCCGTTTAAAATACTTTTTTGCAGCATTCCATAAATCCTCAGACTGGGAATCCATAAGGGAAAGCATTATCATTGCATCAAACTCTTGCAATGCCTTTAACTTAGGAAACAGTATTTTCATAAATAACCCGGCTGTTTCATTATATGGTATTTTTGATGCCTCAACCAGCTCTTTTATTCCATATGTATCAAATTCACGCCTTATAGCAGCTTCTTTTAATATAATATAACAAAATTCATGCACTGGCTTGGCTTTAGAATTCTTAGCTATATAAACAATATCTTCAATATGCCTGTTCCATACTGCATTATCTTCAACTGTTTTATTTATTATTACATCCATAAAATAACGGCTGAAAAAGAAATTAAAAGCAAACCACGGACTGCCATCAATGTCCAGGTTATCATTATCTGTATAGCTGGTGAGCATTTCACGCACAGCAGTTATAAATTTCTGTTCATCAGATGCCTTGTATCCGTCAAGTATTCTTCTAAGATAACGTTTATAATAGTTATATGCCCCTGTCCTGCAGCTTCCCTTAAAATAACAGTCATTTCTTGGTGTATCAAAGTAGTAAGCTATTTTGCCAATGGCATCTGCCATACCATATAAATTTGCCATCTGTATTGTATTTTTAAACCGGATATTGTGAATATTCTGTCCATCCATGTAAGTGTTTTTTTCGTATTTTGCTCTATATCCATAAATAATATTATGGTAAGCATAAGGAGTATTTAAGTATTCTTCTAACTCACTGCCAGATAGTTTTCTGTAATATAAATCCAGTTCTTTAATATGGAAATCCATTTCAGGCAGTGTCCTGTAAATAAATTCCTTATTTTCCTGCATAAGCTTACTGTCAAATATGCTTATATATTGTTCCAGGAAACGTTTTAACCCATTGTGGTACGTTTTTTGTGCCCAGACTGTATTACTTTCCAGCAGCCGTCTTGCAGTTTCTAATAAAACAGGATTTTTTTCTTCTGACAGCTCCTGGAAAATACCACATGCCAGTTCTATGCTGGCCACTTTCAGTATACGTCCATATTCCTCAGCGGAAGGCTGCATTTTAATAAACTGGCTAAGATATTTCTTTCTTGAATATAGCCTTTCTTTTGAAAACATATTTATAATAGTTTCCATATAAGGGCTGTCTGGTTCAAAGCCAAAAAAGCTGCAAGGATTACTAATTAACTGGAAATCCTTAAAAGTGGTATTATTTGACTGGAAATAAGAAATATAACCAGAGTAAGAGTTTTCTGTATAATAATTAAATCCAGCATCCTGCTCCATATCATAAGAATTTTTTATAATATACCTTTTATCAATCTCTAAGTATGTATTCCAGGAGTTTGTTTTCCTGTCATAATCCCAGCCTCTGTATGCAGTTTTATATCCTTTTTTATAACATACCAGGTTATTTTCTTTAACATAGCATGTATTTGGAACAGAAGGCAGATGGCCATTCATCCCATGAAATACAGCATACTTAGTATATTTTACAACAGGTTTTAACAGATGCCAGTCATAATAAGAATAAGAAGAATGTTTCACTTTTTGTTCAAATTCCTGTATACCATACATAATAAGCAGGCATGGGTTATTATGGCTGTCAAATCCCCACAGCAGTATTTTACGTACAGGCTCAGTTTCTAATTTCCAGAGCCTTTGTTTTTCATCAGGTGTTAAATCTTTCTCTAACTTAAAGTTTTTCATTGCTGTAAACTATTTCCTTTCTATAAACAATATAGCAAAATATACTAATGTAGTGGAATGATTTAAAATAGTGTAATATAATAATAGCTGTTACACCAGTTGTGCAATATTGCTTATATATTTTTGTATACCAGCTTGCTTTTAGGTAAATTATAAACAATATTATATAGTATTTTTACAATATCTTCAAGCAATTTGTAACAATTATTATAACTTTACTGTTACATAACCTGATAAATGTAATTAAAAATTTATACACGTCCGTTTCATAAATTTCCAGTTATCCTGTATTTGTGTAAAAACGGACGGTT